>NZ_VIKY01000127.1:0-26010 GCF_009711925.1 Dolichospermum sp. UHCC 0352
GTTCTCCAAATGCTTCGCCCGTACAGTGGTCAGTAGTCAGTAGTCAGTGGTCAGTGGTAAAGAAAAACAACGGACAAAGGACAAAGGACAACTGACAAAGGACAATTAAACCCATTTTTCAGCTACTAATTCCGCCAAATCAAGAACACGTTGGCTATAACCCCATTCATTGTCATACCATGCCATGACTTTCACCATGTCATTGCCCATAACAATAGTCAAGCTGGCATCAACAATAGAAGATTCATCTGTACCTTGATAGTCAGAAGATACAAGTTCCAATTCGCTGTAACCTAAAATGCCTTTCAATGGACCTTCAGCAGCTTCTTTCAGAGCTTGGTTAACCTCTTCGGCAATAGTGCGCTTTTCAGTTTGTACTACAAAATCCACCATGGAAACATTAGGGGTTGGTACACGCAAAGCCACACCATTTAGCTTACCCTTCAACTGAGGAAGTACCAACGCTACTGCTTTTGCTGCACCAGTAGAGGTGGGAACAATGTTAATAGCTGCTGCTCTTGCCCGACGCAAATCACGATGAGAAGCGTCTAGTAAACGCTGATCACCTGTGTAGCTGTGGGTAGTGGTCATTATGCCTTTGATGATCCCAAATTTTTCATCTAATACCTTGGCAATGGGAGCTAAACAGTTAGTTGTACAACTGGCATTACTGATAATGTTATGGATGTTGTGGTCATAATCATGATGATTGACACCAATTACAAAAGTACCATCTTCATTTTTGCCAGGAGCGGTAATCAGAACCTTTTTAGCTCCGGCATTTACGTGCCTCATTGCCCCTTCTTTGCTGGTAAAAACGCCTGTTGATTCGATAATCAGGTCAATTCCCCACTCTTTCCAGGGTAAGTTATCTGGGTTGCGATCAGATACGCACTTAACTGTATTACCATTAAGGGTTATAGAGTTATCATCAGCACTAATATCTACACCTTGCAGCTTGCCTAACATTGAGTCATATCTAAGCAAGTGAGCATTAGTTCTAGGGTCAGATGTGTCATTAATCCCGACCAGTTGAATATTGCTATTTTCTCTACCCACCCAGCAGCGGGCAAAGTTACGTCCAATGCGCCCAAAACCGTTAATTGCAACTCTAATCACAGTATCTTGCCCTCTGTATTTATGCCTATAAGTTGATATCGTTGACCCCAATCATATCGCAAAGGGGGCGGCTATTTATAACGATAAAGTCTTTGATCAACAAAAAAATACAGAATTTTATAAGAAGGAGTCAGGAGTCAGGAGTCAGGAGTCAGGAGTTAGAAAGAAGGAAGGAAGAAGAAGAAGAAGAAAATTCTTCCCCTGTTCCCTGTTCCCTGTTCCCAATAATGATTTCTATTTAAACAATAATTTCACTACCAGTGTACTATTGTAGACAATTCCGACAGAGGCTTTTGGTAAGTGATGCAAATTGCTATATCTAAAGCCATCCTACTTAGTGCTAAAAAAGTCATCACAAAATGTATTTAAATTTACACAATTTTCTTTCCCGATGTAGCAGATATTTTCAGAATAATCTTATGAGCAGATTAAAAATAATTTTCGGGGGGTAATCTGGCTCAGGGGGCAAAACAAAAGTCAAAATTTACTCATTCAGCAGGGATGAATATTTTAGATGGGATAGTTAGGATCTGTAAAAATCAAAATCCTGGTATGATACGCGTGTCTTATGTGATTCTGGTGTGGTGTGGTGTAAGAGGTAAATAAAATGAGTAATTCTATAGATTTTAGTGGTAGACCATTTCATTTCATCGGAATTGGTGGGATTGGAATGTCTGCTTTGGCTTATGTTCTAACCAAACGTCAATTACCAGTATCTGGTTCAGACTTGCGTCCTAACCATATTACGCACAAGTTAGAATCTCTAGGCGCTCACATTTTTAGTAAGCAAGAAGCAAACAATCTGGAGTTCTTTGTCCCTGAAGCATCGGCTGATGATTTATTGTTAACTTCACCAGAAAAGTTGTCTGCGGCAAAAACGACCTGGCCTCAAGTGATTTGTTCCACAGCTATTAATGCTAATAATTTGGAATATAAAGCGGCGCTGGCATTGGGTTGCCCAATTTGGCATCGTTCTGATGTTCTTGCGGCTTTGATTGCTGATTATTACAGTATTGCTGTGGCCGGAACCCATGGGAAAACTACTACTAGTAGTCTGATTGGTTATATGCTTTTGCAAGCTGGACTTGATCCGACGATTTTGGTCGGTGGTGAAGTTAAGGCTTGGGAAGGTAATGCCAGAATGGGGTCTAGCCGTTATTTAGTAGCGGAAGCAGATGAGTCTGATGGTTCTTTGGTGAAGCACGCTCCAGAGATTGGTATTATTACTAATATTGAATTAGATCATCCTGACCACTACGAAAGTTTAGAAGAGGTAGTTAATACGTTCCAAACCTTTGCTCAAGGTTGCAAAACTTTGGTAGGTAGTATTGATTGCGAAACAGTGCGCGAGCGCCTGAAACCAACCATTAGCTATAGTCTTTACCCAGATAAAGGTGCTGACTACACCGTTACTAATATAGATTATCGGGCTGATGGGACAACAGCTTTAGTATGGGAAAAAGGTCAAGCCTTGGGGGTACTAAATTTACAGCTATTAAGTCATCATAACCTCAGCAATTCTTTAGCAGCAGTAGCTGTGGGTAGAGTTTTGGGATTAGAATTTGGAGAAATTGCCAAAGGGATTACTAGCTTTGAAGGTGCAAGACGACGGTTTGAGTTTCGAGGTGAAGCTGCTGGGGTGACTTTTATTGATGACTATGCCCATCATCCTAGTGAAATTCGTGTTACTCTAGCCGCAGCTCGTCTTCAAACTAGACCTGGACAAAGGGTAGTTGCTATCTTTCAACCCCATCGTTATACTCGGACATTAACGTTTTTAAAAGAGTTCGCTGAGTCTTTTACCCATGCTGATTTAGTTGTGTTAACTGATATTTATAGTGCGGGTGAGCCTGATTTAGGACAAGTTAGTGGACAGGATTTAGCCACTGCAATTAGTAAATACAACCCTGAAGTGGTTTATCAGCACACTTTACCTTTAGTGAGTGAATTTTTACTGCAAACCCTCCGTCCGGGAGATTTGGCATTATTTTTAGGTGCGGGTAATTTGAATCAGGCTATTCCTGAACTTATTACCACTATGAGTGAACCGGCAATTGCCACATCTTAGGATCAGAACTGCACTCTGGCAGGGTTTGATTAGTTAACTCCAGTACCGGATTTTTCTGGTAAATAAAGAACATAAGTCAAAAATTACCAATTTAAGTAAAGATGATAACTTCCCAGGGATTTAGCAAAATCTGCAAATTTTCTGATTTGACTCCACAACTACAAACTAAAGATGATGTGGATAATAGCAAATTAATTTACTTACCAGGAACTGATTGTCCGCTCAAAACCCATACTTCCTTGTCGGCATTTACTTCTTATCGGGTGGGAGGAGAGGCTGAATGCTACGTTTCTCCCCGCGATTTAGGAGCGTTGCAAGCAAGTATTGAGTACGCCAAAGAGAATGATTTAGCAGTCACAATACTAGGTGCTGGTTCTAACTTGTTGGTGAGCGATCGCGGTATCCCCGGTTTAGTCATCGCTACTCGTCATCTCCGGTCTAAAAACTTTGATCCAGCTACAGGTCAATTAACTGTATCCGCGGGAGAGCCTATCCCTAGTTTAGCATGGGACGCAGCGGCTTTGGGATGGGAAGGATTGGAATGGGCTGTGGGTATTCCTGGAACTTTGGGCGGTGCGGTGGTGATGAATGCTGGAGCGCATGATAGCTGTATCGCAGATATGTTAGTTAGCGCTCAAGTTCTTTCTCCAGATGGAACTTTGGTAACTCTCACCCCAGAAGAATTAGGCTACAGATACCGAAGTTCACTACTACAAGGTGGTAAGCGGGTTGTGACTCAAGCCACCTTCCAACTGCAACCAGGAGCAGATCCGGTGCAAGTGACAGCTAGAACTAAGGAACATAAAAAACACCGCCTCAGCACCCAACCTTACAGCTATCCTAGTTGTGGCAGTGTGTTTAGAAATCCTAAACCTTATACTGCTGGTTGGTTAATTGAACAAACCGGACTCAAAGGTTATCAATTAGGGGGAGCGCAAGTTGCCCAACTCCATGCTAATTTTATTGTCAATCGGGGAGGAGCTAAAGCCAGTGATATTTTCTGCCTCATTCGTCATATTCAACATGAGGTACAAGAACGCTGGTCAATTTGGCTAGAACCAGAAGTGAAAATGTTGGGTGAGTTTCAAGTAGTTGCTTAAAGGCAAGAGGCAAAAGGCAAAAGGCAAAAGGCAAGAGGCAGGGATTTTCTCTATTCCCAATTACCAATTACCAATTACCCATCACCAATTACTCATCGCATCTATAATTGAATTTGATTTGTAAGTAATCGTACGGCGGATAACCAGTTATGGCAGAAAAAGGACAGGGATTTGGCTTTGGCTTAGGCAAAATGAAAGAATTAGCGGAAGCGTTTAAAAAAGCCCAACAGGTTCAAGAAGGTGCAAAGCGTCTTCAAGAAGAATTGGAGAAAATGGAGATTCTAGGAGAATCTGGTGGTGGACTTGTTAAAGTTATTGTCAGTGGTAACCAAGAACCCAAACGGGTGGAAATTGCTCCATCTGCTTTAGAAGAAGGTGCAGAAGTGCTTTCTGATTTGGTAGCTGCGGCCATGAAAGATGCCTATCAAAAGTCTACCGAAACCATGCGGGAACGGATGGAAGATCTAACCAGTGGACTGGAATTACCTGGAATGTAGTCATTAGTTAATAGTCAGTGGTCAGTAGTATAAAATAACTGGCGACTGACACAAAAATTAAATCAAAATATTATGCCTCCTATTATGGGGGAGTTGAGGGCTTTAATCAAGTTATTGATTTACTGATGGATGCTTGTGAAGGTTTGCTGAAACATATTACCCAGAAGTAATCAGGTATAAGGTTTGATTATTCCCTCTGCTTTTTGCAGGGGGTTTAATTTTGGTTGAAATATGATTTTTTTCACGCAGAGACGCGGAGCCACAGAGAAGAGCGCAAGAGTAAATTAGAGTTGTTTTGACAATTTTGATTTAATCATATTACAAAATTGTATGAAGGTTTGGAAGGTAGGTAAATGTTCAGTTTCATTTTGAACCCTGGCTATTAATTGTTCTAAATATTCTTCTTTTATGACTTCATTTGTAATTTTATAATGTTTAAGATTGTTGATCTTAAACAATTCTCTTAAATAATCCTTATGAAATTGAGCATGAGTATTAAAATGTAGTTTACCCTTAAAAAGATAATAGTTATTATGATCAACTTGATGGGGTAGTCCAATTCGTGTTAATTCTGGTAGAAGATACTTAAGCCAAGCTTTATAAACTTTTTCTTCAGTATCTCCCTCCACAAGAAAATAGATATTCATTATGCTGATATTCCTTCATTATATTCATCGAGATTAATCAATTGCATAAATGCTTCATGTCTGGATTTACCTAATCCAAAATCTTTTGCATCTTTAGCAGTTACTACACCACCCTTGCGAGTAACTATTTTCCAGTGTTCCATTCCTACTTTATTGATTATATAAGGATGATGACTGGTGATTATAAATTGTAAATTTCTGCTTTCAGCTAGTAAATCACTTAAAACATTAATGCAATTAACTCCTAAACTATTCTCAAACTCATCAATTAAAATTACCGTACCTTCAGTAGATAAATAAATTGCACTGATAAGCATCAAAATTTTAAACATTCCTGAAGAAATTCGATGTTGATTAATCCAAGTATTTACACCTTTCTCCTTGATTTTCACAAAAGGATATTCTGTTAAAATCAGATGTAGATCTTCATTTTCATCTGGTCTTAACTTTATATCTTCTACTTGGTTAAAAATTTCTATAAAATTCTCTTTTATCAAATTAAATTCATTCGGAAAATGATCATATACTAATGCTAGTTTAATTTGAACTGGTAAGTTACTTCCTTTGAGATCACATAAAGTTAAAGATGAATACTTTTGAGTTAATGAAGCATATTTAATCGTCGGATAAATTGCATTAACTGAACTAGATTGATCGCTGTAAATTATTTGATTGAAACTATCCTGCACTGGTGCGATATCCGGTTCTTCACTTAATAGTGATACTGCACTTTGAAATCGAGATAATTTTGGTACAAATTTATCTTTAAATTTTATTCCTTTATCATCTCTTTTAATAAGAATTTCTCCATTTACAGATAAAGATTCATAAATAATTTGAAATTCTTGTTCTTCATTTTCTTCGCCATCTAAAATATCTTCCAAAATAAAAGCATCAAAATTATCAAGTTTTTTAGTTTCAAATTCTCCAACCCAATGATATTGTGAATTGTTATTTGCCGTAAAACAAATATCCCATTTTACACCATTTAATGACTTACCTTTGGCTATGCTTCGCATAGTAACTATTGCTTTCAGTATTTGTGTTTTACCTACACCAGAAATACCAACCAACAGCGTTAGTACAGAAAACTGAATTGGCTCAAAACGCCACTCAAATTCACGGTCATAGTAGGTTATTTCATTTATTCTCATATTTTTTATATTTAGTATTTAGCGAATGTTTTGAACAAAAAAAGTGACGCAACTTATTTTAACTTAATCTTTTTGGCTTAAATAAAAATTTATAACCATAAATTGATTAATTATAAATATCTGGTAAATTTTCTTACCCATTACTATAGCTCAACCCTCAATAAACCTTATATCTGCTACAACTAAACAATAACTCTCTCGTAGCTGCTCCTGTAACTGAACTAGTAAAAACTGAAATCGCCTCTAAATATACGCTAAAATACCGAATGTAACTAGCTTTTTAAACTTTTAATTTTTAATTCTTAATTGGTTATGACCATGCACAATGCCGCTGAATTTCCAGACGCTTATGATGTAATTGTCGTCGGTGCAGGTCACGCAGGTTGCGAAGCAGCACTGGCTACTGCCCGCCTCGGTTGTCGGACACTGCTATTGACCCTAAACTTAGATAAAATCGCTTGGCAACCTTGTAACCCCGCTGTGGGTGGACCTGCCAAGTCCCAATTAACCCATGAAATAGATGCTTTAGGGGGGGAAATTGGCAAAGTAGCAGACCGGACATACCTGCAAAAACGCATCCTCAATTCTTCACGAGGTCCTGCGGTATGGGCATTGCGAGCGCAAACTGATAAGCGGGAATATGCGGCGATAATGAAGGGAATTGTCGAAAATCAAGAGAATTTGACAATTCGTGAAGCCATGGTAACAGATTTAATCTTAAATGATAGTAATGAAGTTATTGGCTTAGAAACTTATTTTGGCGTATCTTTCCACTGTAAAGCGGTAATTCTCACCACTGGCACATTTTTAGGTGGTAAAATTTGGGTGGGAAATAAATCCATGGCCGCAGGACGCGCGGGAGAGTTTGCAGCAGAAGGTTTAACACAAACTCTCAACCGCTTAGGATTTGAAACCGGGAGACTGAAAACTGGCACACCGGCACGGGTTGATAAGCGTTCCGTTGATTACAGTCAAATGGAAATTCAACCGGGTGACGAAGCTGTGCGGTGGTTCAGTTTTGACCCCCAAGTGTGGGTAGAACGGGAACAAATGCCTTGTCACATGACCCGCACCACTAAAGAAACTCATCGTTTAATTCAAGAAAATTTACATCTGTCCCCTGTGTATGGTGGTTGGGTAGAAGCAAAAGGACCCCGCTATTGTCCGAGTATTGAAGATAAAATTGTCCGCTTTGCTGATAAGGAAAGTCACCAAATCTTTATTGAACCGGAAGGAAGGGATATTCCTGAATTGTATATCCAAGGGTTTTCCACTGGTTTACCTGAAACTTTACAAATTTTAATGTTGCGGAGTTTGACAGGTTTGGAAAACTGTGTAATGTTACGTCCTGCTTATGCAGTAGAGTATGACTATTTACCCGCAACTCAGTGTTTTCCCACATTAATGACTAAGAAAGTCCCCGGATTATTTTGTGCAGGACAGGTAAACGGGACTACAGGTTATGAAGAAGCCGCCGCTCAAGGGATAGTAGCGGGAATCAATGCAGCGCGGTTTGTGCGGGGTGAAGAAATGATTATTTTTCCTCGTGAGCAAAGTTATATTGGCACTCTAATTGATGACCTGTGTACGAAGGATTTACGCGAACCTTATCGAATGCTTACCAGTCGCTCAGAGTATCGGTTATTACTGCGTTCTGACAATGCTGATCTGCGTATGACACCTCTGGGACGGGAAATAGGTTTAATTGATGACCGGCGCTGGGACTTGTATACTCAAAAACAAGCACAAATTACTGCGGAGAAAGAACGCCTACATTGTACTAGAATAAAGGAGAATGAGCCGATGGGGCAAGCGATCGCTAATGATACCCAACAAGCAATTAAAGGCTCTATTACCCTGGCTGACTTACTGCGTCGTTCAGGTATCCATTACATTGATTTAGAACGTCACGGACTCCATAACCCCAAGCTCAAACAAGCGGAAAAAGAAGGAGCAGAAATTGATATTAAGTACGCGGGTTATTTAGCAAGACAGCAACACCAAATTGACCAAGTTGCCCGTCAAGCAAATCGCCAGCTACCTGGTGATTTAAACTACTCAACCATTGAAACTCTCTCTAAAGAATCTAGAGAAAAGCTGAACAAAGTTAAACCCCTCACCATTGGACAAGCTGCGAGAATTGGGGGAGTTAACCCAGCCGATATCAACGCCCTGCTGATATATTTAGAAATAGCTAAAAACAAGGGTACTCCAGCGATTTCCCAATAAGTAATAGATAAGTAGGTTAGCATTGAAAATCGTCGTTATGGCACTAGGCAAGAGGCAATACTTCGACTTCGCTCAGTAACCAACTTCGACTTCGCTCAGTAACCAGAGGCAAGAGGCAAGAGTGAAGAGGGTTTGGGCGATTTTACTTTTCGTTGTTGGTTATTTACTGACTCCTTTTTCCCAACTCTGGCCATAAACTTTTCTAACTAAATATCACCAAAATTTTCCAGAACAGATTAAAATTCAGGTAAAAGAGCTAGTTGATTTCCACAGCAGTAGCGGCGTTGTTTTTTATTATTTTTAGCTACAACCGAAAAAGCCTATGTTACCCAAATCTAGCACTGATTTACTTGTTTCAGAAGCATCCGATAGCACCAGCATGGCGTTAGCCATAGATTCCGTCACCAGCGAGCCTGGGATGATAGAAACCTATGCTGAAAGTTTAATGGATGAACTTTTTAATGATATTGAAAATATTTTAGATAGTCCAAGTAAGCGGAATCATCATATAGACAGAAGAGAATCTATACCTGTCCAACCCATGTCATTTAAAATGCCTGATGTGGTTTTGCCATCAACAGTTAATAAGCTGTTACAGTCCGCTTCACCTATTAAAAATATCCAAACTACAACACTGGTAGTTAATCCTCCATCTATCGGGGGAATTACTACCAAAGGTGAACCACAAATTAGTAGTTTAAGTAAAGTAATATTCATGGGATTAAGCTTAACTTTAGGGACGCTAGGGATGGTTTACTTAACTGAGTCTGGTTTATTAACTACAATAAATACTCAATTAACTTCCCAAAGTTGGCCAAATCCTCAAATATCATCACCTGTTTCTGTGACAACAGATCCTCAATTAGATTTAGTAAATTATATGTTGGCAGCCTTGACTTTAATAGAACAGCAGGGAACAACTAATGATAAAATAACTATTAAACCAGGATTTCCTGCTGGTAATATTAATCAAACAACTGCCGCACCTTTATTAAATACCCAACCTACTGCAACTTTGCCTTTACCTGTAGCAGCGAATAATGCACTACCTGCTACTAATCAGCCAAGTTCCCCTAATGTGATTGAGCGTATGTATATTCCAGTTGATCAGTCACCAGTAACCCAATATCAACTACCAACTGTTACCCCAGTACCAATACCACCCAAATTACCTTCATCTTCTTCTTTAGCAGTTCATAATCTTCCTATTAATGATAAACAACCAGCAACTAAACCCATAGCAGAAACAACGCAGGTTAAGCCCAACCCAGTCGCAGTTAATCTTCTACCAGCAAAAGAACCTACTAACATAGTAGAACAGGTTTCTGTGCCTAGCTATTCCGCACAATTAGATGGATTATTGGAGTTAGGGAATGAATCCGTGGCTTTGTTTAAAGTGGATGGTATCAGTCACCGGATTAGTTTAGGTGAAAATATTGGTCATACAGGTTGGATATTAGTAGAAGTCAGTAACGGTGAAGCTATTATTCGTCGTAATGGTGAGGTGCGATCTATTTATACAGGACAAAAGCTTTAATTCTACTCTTGACTGAAAATCAGGTAGAATTTCCTAAGTTGAGTTACAATTAAAGATGTTCACACAAAAAAGCTGGAAGGATTTTAAGGTATTTGCAGGTGTATTTTGTGCTGTTGCTCTGACACCGTTTTTTGTAGTTAACACCTCTGCACAGGCCGCAGATACCGTTGTAATTCGCTATGGACCTTTGGAGGAATCTGTATCCTTAGAAGAGTTAAAAAAGTCTACAGAAACTGGCAAATTACCAGCTAGTTTGGGAACTTATACCAAGAGAATGACTGAAGAACAACGGCGCTTTTTGGTGGAGGGACTAAAAATCCGAATTCCCATAAATGTTATTACTTTAGATAGATTAATCAATACCCAAATTGGGACTACAATCCTCAGTGATGTCTCTACAGCTATTAGCCGTGGGGATCAAGCTGGATTACAAGCGATGAAAGGCGGATTAGTTTTAGGCGCTAATTCTCCACAGGGTTTATCTATACTGAGTTTTATAGCCGCATATCCCAGTCAACGTCTAGAAATTAATTTACCTCAAGCTATAACTGTAGCGAGGAGTTTGAATGGTGCATTTATCCGCACTCAGCGGTTTATGTTTGGTCTTTCTCCCCAGGTTAACCCCAAAGATATCAAAGATATCAAAGTTGCTTCTTTAGACCCGACTCAAGGAGGAAGCGCGCAGGTACAGACACTCAAGTTAAGTTTTAACGACCAAAAGCGTCAACGACAAATTCCCCTAGATGTTTATTTTTCTAGTGCTGCAAGTACAAATAAACCTGTAATTGTCTTTTCTCATGGTCGGGGTTCAGTGAGGACTGACTTACGCTACTTAGCTGAACATTTAGCTTCTCATGGTTATGTCGTTGCAGCTTTAGAACATCCTGGTAGTAATGAAACTAGTTTTAAAGCAGTCAAAAAAAATAAAAACCAACTGGTTGCACCCCAAGAATTTTTAAACCGTCCCCGTGATGTCAGTTTTATTTTAGATGAATTGGAAAAACTTAACCAAACTGCGAATAGTCCCTTACAAGGAAAACTAGCAACTAATAATGTGATGGTTGTAGGTTATTCTTTTGGTGGAGGAACGGCTTTAGCATTAGCGGGAGGTGAGTTACAAATCGAAAACCTGAAACAAAGCTGTCAGCGGAAATTAGGTAAAACTAACTTGAGTGAAAGTCTTCAGTGTGCGGCGCAAGCATTACCAGAAAAGACTTATCAATTGAGAGATGCTAGAATTAAACAAGCGATCGCTCTTAATCCTACCACTTCTTTAATGTTTGGAGAAACTGGGTTAACAAAAGTACAAATCCCCACATTAATCCTCTCCAGTTCCGCAGATAAAATCACCCCACCATTAACTGAACAAGTTATCGGTTTTGCGAAAATTCCCTCTCCAAAATGGTTAGTTGGTGTGGTTGGTGGTTCTCATTTGAGTGTGATAGATCCTAAAATCACTCCATATCAACAAGGAAAACCAGGTAAACCTATATTGAATAAAGAAGTAACTGGAAAACAAGCTCAAGACGTGCGGAAGTTCCTCAAAGGTGTTACCCTAGCAATGGCGGCACAGTTAACGCCTGAAGCTAGTCAATATGCTCCTTTTTTGACTTCTGACTACGCTCAAATTTCCTCAACTCGTCTATTTCCCTTGCGGATAGTGCGAGAACTTTCTCCTGAGATGATACAAGAAGCACAAGGTCCAGGTATGACAGCCAATAAATAATAGGTTAAAGGACGAGCAAATAAGTAAAAAGGCTTGGAGGGTAAACCAAGCCCAACTTCACTCAGGGTAAAATATATAATCCATCCTACAGATTATTAATATGTTAATAATCCTTCTCAAGAGAGAATATTCAACATGATATTATATATTAATTATTTAATATTACAAATCATTAAACTTTAAGCATAAATAAACTTTCTTAATCTATATCTATAGGAAGATGAAATTTGCAACCCTCATGAGGATTTCCCCTAATGAAAAAGATGATCGTTGCCTTCTTAATGATGCCGTCTTTATTCTTCTCGCTAGTACAAGAACAAGCATTAGCTCAAGACTGTATCCAAACAGTGTTACAGGGTGCGGCTACTACAGCTCTTGGTATTTATGAACAAAAGTGCCTTACACTTAATTATTCTGGAGGCGTAGTAAAAAAAGATGTCCAATACAACTGCTGTGGTCCATCTGCCACAATCCGCATCAACGCGAATGACTGGGAATTACTCAGAAAAGCTGGAAAACTAGATGGTCTGCGCTATCAAAAAGTGACAGTAGGTGATGATAGCCGGACAGTTGAGTTCAAAAAGATTACGAATGACACACCTTCATTAATCGACGGCAAAGATTTCTTTAAATAAGCCAGATGAACGAAAATTTTTAAACTTGATTTTTTTAGGGACATAACAATGTTGTGTCCCTAGTTTTTTGACTCACACTTGCACTTCCATAAGGATGCTTATTTATTTGTGTTAATCAATAAATTTTGGGTTGCGCTTTGCTTAACCCAACTACGGTACTATGGTACTAGGAAAATGTTTTTGAATTGAGCCAGTCAAGTCTTCGGTTTCCCTACCAAGCTAACTGGCTCGGTTTTATATTTGGATATAGTCACCCACATCACTGGGTTTGAGTTTGGACTCTCTGGTGTACGCTTGATAGAATCCCTCCTATCAACTCTGACTGTAGAGAGTGCTGGCGAGGAAGACCCGAACACAACACGAAAACCGAGATTATTGTCTTGATTACGCGCGTTGTTCCTGTTACGATTCGCCGAACGGCAATTGATAGCATTGTTGTACCAAGAACCGCCCCGTTTAATAACTCAACCCCAAGCTATGTGCCATACATACTAAGAAGTATAAGCAAGGATAGCCACCCTCAATTTACAACATCCGAATATTAATCGGCGATATTGTTTACAAGTCTTTAACAAATGATTTTTGATGATATTAAACCCTTTGTAGAGACGTTCCATGGAACGTCTCTACATTTTTGAAGATGTATATAATAAAAAAAATTCGCTCGCTGGCGCTCGCAAGGGTAAAGAAATAAAGAGAAGAGCGCAAAAGCGCAAGAGGGTAAAGGGCTAAGAAAGTCCTGGCGAGGAAGACCCGAACACAACACGAAAACCGAGAAGATTGTCAGGAAGACGCGCGTAGGTCCTGCCACGAATCGCCGAACGGCAATTGATAGCAAAGTCGCACCAAGAACCGCCCCGACATATATAAGCACGGTTATCTTCTTTAACTACCTTTAATTCTCCCCAAGGTTCATTGCCATTACTTTTTAAACGCGCTGGCTTTTCGCTATAACTGTCGTGAAATTCATCCCAGCACCATTCCCAGACATTCCCGTGCATTTGATATAAACCCCAGGGGTTAGGGGTGAAACTATCCACATTTACGGTACATTCTCGATATTTGCCCTTGGGGGTATCCGCATAAGGATAATTGCCGTTATAGTTAACTTGATCAGTTGTAATAGTCTTACCAAAAGCAAAGGCTGTAGTTGTTCCAGCCCGACAGGAATATTCCCATTCTGCCTCTGTGGGCAATCTGACAGCCCGCTTTGTTTGTTCAGATAGCTTTTCACAAAAAGCCTGGGCTTCGTGCCAGGAAACGCCAATTACAGGCTGCTTATCGCCTTGAAACTCGGAATCATATTGCTCAGATGGCTTAGTTTTCATGACAGCGTACCATTGGGCATTGGTAACAGCATATTTGCCCATTAAAAACTCTTGCAAATACACCTCATGCTGGGGGGTAGAGCAGTCTAACCATGTTTCAACATCTTCACGTTTACTGCCATATTTCAGAGCATTTTCTAGGGCTATTTGGCGTTCCTCTGGGGGCATTCCCATCATAAACTTCCCTGTAGGCACTCGCACCAGTTCCAGGGTTAAACCTTGACCTAAATCTACAGTCAACTCCTGGCGTTTTGCTGCTGGTATTTTCTGTCCCTGTTCCTCTGAAGAACCTCTCTCCAAACCTCTCTCCTGGGAGGAGAGAGGCTTTGATTTCTCCCCCTTCCCTGGTAGGGAAGGGGGTTGGGGGGTTAGGTTCTGCTTATTTGACAATCTCCCAAAGGCTGCAATGGCTTTCATATCCTGTCCACCTGCGGCCACGTTCACACGCACCCATAACTGAAAAGCTAAATCAAAATTTCCTTCAATTTCTGCTTGCATAGCATCTTCTCTGAGGGTGCTAATATCCCTGTCAGTGGCAGATTTAGGCAATAAAATATAATGCAATTTTGTAGCAGGTTCTATGGCAGCATAGGGAGTCTGAGGATAATTTTTATGCTTTTGGGTCAATTGGGGAACTTGATAGCGCAAATAGTTATACAACCGTTCAACCGTCGCGCAGTTGCTTTCACCTTGAATTTGCAACCCATTGAGTAATACATGAGTAAAAGCGCCTTGTTTAATTTCCTCAATTTCGTAGGAAACCTGACTGGGACTACAGGAATAAAAGGTAATTACACCTTGCTGTTTTTCTTCACCAATTCCCAAACCAGCGCTTTTTTGACCAGTGCTGCGACAAGCATCAATAAACAACACTACATTATCCGCACCACTGCGCCGCAAACGTTCTGTGATGTAGGTAATGGGAATTGCTAAATTGGGTACAGTGCGAGGATTTCCATCTATGGGTAGTAAATAATCTCGTCCTTCGTGGGGCATCCCATGACCGCTAAAATAGAACCAGAGAGTATCCCCAGATTCTAAAAAAGGCTGTTCAAAGCGATCATTGAAAAAGCTGTTTAGTGTACCGTAGGTTGGTTGAGTTTTCTTTCCCAGGCTGTTGCGCGGTGAATCATCAGAGAAAAAATATAGATAGTTTGGTTGTACACCTAAACCAGTTGAAAAATAATCGCGCACCCGTTCTGCATCAGTTTTTGCATACTGGAGGCACTGAATTTCGTCATATTCGTTAACGCCAATGACAACAGCGCAATTCTTAGCCATATTGCGGTCAATTTACAGGTGATTGGGGTGATGAACGCTTAAATTTTAGCTCAATTGCACCCTTACCAGCAGCCTTTACACCCGTACCCAGTAATTTAATTTCACCTTCACTACTAATTTCTACCGTGAGGGTAATTTCATCAAGCTGGAGTTCCCCTTGGGTTTCGACTTGCTTCTGAACATTACTAAACACACCACTGATTACACCCACAAAGTGCGACATTTGCTTCGCTAAGGTGCCGGCTGTAATGCGACTGTTTTTTATTTCTTCATCCGTAACCGCAGGACTACTGTAAGGATTACCATTACCTCTAACAGCTTTCATCCCTTGTTTTGAACCATTATCAGAACTACTTGCGGTGACAATCCACAGTTCTTCATCTTGCCAGTTTTTGTCTGTCATGTTATATTCTCACACCTTCTTGGACAATTCTCGCACATAAGATGAGTAAAGTAGGTAGTCGGACAAAATTAAATTCACTCGTTAAGAAAGGGAACAGAGATCAAAACTATAACTTACGAATTGACAAAAAAAAACAGAATATATATTAGTGAAAAATCAGGTTCCTCGTAGGGGTTTAGCACTGCTAAACCCCTACCATACTTGTCTGTTTACGATCAATGTAATCATCAATGAAAGCCTGAAACAACGTATTTCCTTCAATACATAAAATGATTAATTTGTATAGTGCGTAAGTCCTAAAAACATATAAATTTGATTAATATTAGACTTCCTTGCATCAACCTAACCTACAACGCTACTCATCCTCTCTGCGTCTCTGCGTCTCTGCGTCTCTGCGTGAAATAAATCCATATTTTCATTCACCAAAGCCAAATGCTGGGTTTCCTTGTGTCAACCCAACCTACGATACTAGATACTTTTGACACAATTGCCGAAAGTCTTCACCCCGCATTTCAAAGTTAGGATATTGGTCAAAACTAGCGCAAGCTGGAGATAATAATACTACTGAAGCTTGATATTTTTTGGCTAATTCCGCAGATATGGGTAAAGCCTTTGCCATCGTTTCGACTATTTGATAATTACTATATCCCACCTCTTCCAGCCGTTTAGCAAATGCTGGTGCTGCATTCCCAATGAGTAAGACGGCGGCGGCTTTGGCTTGAATTTGGGCTAACCAGGCGCTATCATCTCCGGCTTTGGCTTCACCACCAGCAATTAAAATGGCAGGACTTTGCACAGATGCTAAACCGACTTCGGCTGCGTCGTAATTGGTGGCTTTGCTATCGTTAATAAAATCAATGCCTTGCCAATTGCAGATATGTTCTAAGCGGTGGGGAACTCCGGGGAATTCACGGACAGCCTGGGAAATTGCGGTAATATCTATACCTGCTAATCTAGCAGCGGCCACAGACATGAGGAGATTTTGCTGGTTATGTTCCCCTACCATTCGTAATGCAGATACCTCTACAATGGCTTGGGGTGTGGCGGTGATTTTTTCCATTACCCAACCATTTTCTATATAAAAGCCTTTTTCACCAATTAGGAATTTTTCACCTTTAACGCTTGTCCAATAGGCATTTGGCCAATGATTTAATCCTAATTTGCTCAAATAAACATCATCACCATTAAATATTTGAATCTGGGAATTGTGCAATAATTTGGCTTTGATATTATAGTAATTTTCTAATGTTTTGTGACGAGCTAAATGATCTGGGGTGAAGGTTGTCCAAATCCCAATACGAGGCGCTAAAGTTACAGAAGATTCAATTTGATAACTACTAAGTTCACCAATTATCCAATCAGCGCGATTTTGGATTGCTACCTCACAAGCTGCATAACCGATGTTACCACAGGCGGGGGCGTTCAATCCTGCTGTTTGGAAAATAGCGGCTGTTAAAGCGGTGGTGGTGGTTTTACCATTTGTACCGGTGATTCCTACCCAGGGGATATCTTGTAAATGTCGCCAAGCTAGTTCCATTTCGCCAATAGTTTCTATGCCCAATTCTCGCGCTTTGGCTAGAATAGGAATATCCCAAGGAACTCCGGGACTGACAATTATTAACTTGGATATATCAGAATCGGTGAATTCTGGTGTGTTTCCTAATTTGACGGTAATGTGTTCGCTGGCGAGTTGTTGTTGTTGTTCGAGGAGGGTTGGGGAGGTGCTACTATCGCAAAGTTCAACCTCCCAGCCTTCCTGTTTCAACAATCTTGCCGCAGCAACACCGGATTTTCCGAATCCAATAATTAACGCTTCTGGCATAGACTGTATAAGCATCCCTGGTTAAGCTTCCCTATAGTAGCGTTAATTGGTGCAAATTACACAACTTTTTGTTGCTTTAGGCTACAAATTTTTGACTATCGCGCCAAAGTCAGCCAGTACACGGGCGTTATTTCGCAGTAATCCCAGTAAATTTAAGCGATTTTGCTTAATATCGGGATTTGCGTCCATGACTAAAACGCTGTCTTCACCATCAAAAAATGTACCCACGGTAGGAGCGATTTTTGTCAGTGCGGTTACTAACAGTTGATAATCCCGGTTTTGTTGTGCTGCTTGGGTTTGGGGAACTAGTTCCAGCAAAGCGTTATAAAATGCAGATTCGGATTTTTTCTGGAACAGTTCGGGATTAATTAAAGATTGTGGTTCTAGGGTTTGAAAATCTAAATTTCCCTGTGCTGCTAACCGGGTGGAACGGTTGACAGTTTCGTAGATTTTATCTAATGTACCATCTTTGCGGATTTTTTGTAAATAGAGAGAGCGATCGCGGACATCTAATAAATCAGTTAATGCCCGTTCTGTATATTCGGGATCATTTTCTCCCAAAACTGCATTTACCAAATCGTAATCTATCTGTTTTTCATCTTGTAATAAGGTGCGAATCCGTTGCAGGAAAAATTCTTGCAAGGTTTTAATTAAGGATTTGGCATCTTTATTAAAAGTTGTAGCAAAATCTGTGGCGATTTGTTCTAAAAGGGTTGATAAATTAATTTGCAAATTCGCCAACCAGGTAATATTAACAATCGCATTTGCCGCGCGACGTAATGCAAAAGGATCTGATGAACCTGTGGGAATTAAACCCAAACCAAAGATACTAACTAATGTATCTAATCTATCAGCTAAACCGACAATTTGACCTGTGAGAGTTTGGGGGAAAATATCATCAGCATTTCTGGGTAAATAATGCTCAAAAATCGCTTTTGCAACTTCTGGATTTTCACCATTTGCTAAAGCGTATTTTTCGCCCATAATTCCCTGTAATTCAGGAAACTCATAAACCATTTGTGTGACTAAATCGGCTTTACAAAGTAATGCGGCTCTTTGTATATTATGGGTTTGGACTGGATTTAATTGTAATTGAGTAGTAATTTTTTCGGCATTTTTAACTACTCTTTCGACCTTAGCGCGAACTGAACCTAAATCTTCTTGGAATGTGACTTTTTCTAATTGGGGTAAATAGCTTTCTAAAGGTTTAGATAAATCAGCTTCATAGAAAAATCTGCCGTCTGCTAACCGCGCTCGAATTACTCTCGCATTCCCGACAGCGATAATATCTGATTTGGCAGGATCTCCGTTACTAATAGTAATAAAATTGGGTAATAATTCCTGACAGTCAGCATTTTTGAAGACGGGAAAATAACGCTGATGACTTACCATGACTTCGGTAATTACTTCTTTTGGTAAGTTGAGAAATTCTTCTTCAAATTGGCCGATAACTGCGGTGGGATATTCAACTAAGTTGATTACTTCTGCTAGTAAATCGGGGTAAATTGGGGTATACCCACCTAATTTTTCGGCGGCGGCTTTGACTTGATTTGTGATAATTTCGGCACGGTTTTCTGGGGGGACATTTACATAACCGGAAGCCAATGTTTTCACATATTCTGTAGCGTGGGAAATACTGACTGGTTCGGGGTGTAATACTCTATGGGTGCGAGAAATGCGATTACTCTTGACAACTTTTGCCCCATTTTCTAATTCTAATGGTAAAATTTCCCCATCTAATAATGTGACTAAAGTGCGAATTGGCCGGGAAAATCGTCCGTCACCATGTCCCCACCGCATTAACCGCTTACCTTCTAAGTTCCAGACCCATTGGGGGACAAGTTCGGTTAAAATGTCGGCTATGGGACGACCGGGAATTTGTTTGTTCACAAAGACGAAATCGCCTTTTTCTGTGGGACGAATTTCTAAAGCGGAAATATCTACACCTTGCTTAGTCGCAAAACCAATGGCGGCTTTAGTGGGTTGTCCATCTTTAAAAGCTGCTTGTGCGGGTGGTCCTTTAATTTCTTCTTCCCTGTCTGCTTGTTGGGAGGGTAAACCGGTAATGAGAACTGCTAACCGTCGCGGTGTTCCATAGACTTCAACCACAGTGTTGGGGAGATTGTGGGTTTTGAGACTTTCAGGAATGCGCGATTTCCATTGTCCAATAGCGTCACTCAAAAAACCTGCGGGTAATTCTTCTGTACCGACCTCTAATAAAAATGCTGGCATAAGATACTGTTTTTAACTTGGCGTGGCTTAATATTAGTCAATTCCAGTATTGTACGCCAGTTCTGACTCTTGGGAGTAACTCCATTCATAATTGTAAGGTTTATCTTTATAAAACACTATTCATGGCAATAAATACCCCAATTGAGAAAGTGTAATCAACTATCTTTATTGTCTGAATCAGGATGTCCAGGATTAGAGGATTTACAGGATGGTAATTTGTAAGTTGTTGGTGGGATACTGAAATTGTAATTGTCTGAATCAGGATATCCAGGATTTGAGGATTTTCAGGATGTGATTGTTTATTTGAAGTGGCGATTTTGAGGATTTTTTCGTCTGAATCAGATATTTTCATTATGTTGGGTTGCGTTCCTTAATCTAAGCTCCTACTGAACCGAATTGACAATATCAGCGATAGCACTTAAAATTTTATATAATAATTAGCTGACTGCTGAAAGCTATTAATTAACTATAAGCCTCTATCGGTAAACAAGAACAAACAAAATTCCTATCCCCAAAAGCCGCGTCAATTCTCCCCACACTTGGACATAACTTATATTCCTTATTCCAAAGTGCAGGATAAGCAAAGTCTACTTCCCCATGAACGATTAGAATTAGTAAAGGAAAATACACGGGATAAAAAACGAATTTCGGTTTTTAATTAATCAGAGTGCGTTGAAACGCAATTTAGCGATAAGACCGTAAGTTTATTAGACATCTGGTGAAAATTAAATATGCGTGACTTACAACCCTTGTAGAGACGTTCCATGGAACGTCTCTACATTCTTTTCTGGAGAAATTTATTTCGTGGTTGGGGTAGAAGCCAATAGATAAGCCATTTCTAGCTTCAGTTGACACCTCCTGATTCCTTCCTTGTGCTTCCGACTCCCGACTCCTACTTTTTTATTTTTATCACTTGTGTTATTACAGATAAAAATAACTAACGCTGTATAATTAACCCATCTTCTCAATCAAAACGATATTTTGAGTATTGGCGTTGGCGAGTAGTTCATTTATATTAGCTAAATCAGGGATATATGTGGCAACAACAAAAAAAAGATCGTGTAATGATCAAACTGGCCTTATTAACGGCTATAACTACCAGTCCAGTGGGAGCAAATCTCTTGATTTCCCTACCCGTCCGCGCGGAATCTGAGAGTAATACCCCGGCTTTTGCTTTACCGAAAAAAGTAGAAAATGGTACTGTCATTAAAATTGACGGTTCTCTTAACTCTATCATTGTCAACCAACGCCTCAAAGAAAACTTTGAAAAACAGTTTTCAGGAACTCAGGTAGAAATTGGCGTAAATGGGAATGAATATGCTATAAAATCGGTTTTAGATGGTAAAGTTGACCTAGCATCCCTTGGTCGTAGACTCACCCCAGAAGAAAAAGCACAAGGGTTAAAACAGGTGTTGGTGCGTCGAGAAAAAATTGCCATCATTGTTGGTATGAATAATCTCTTTTCTGACAGTTTAACTATTGAGCAATTTGCCAAGATTTTTCGAGGAGAAATTGCAGATTGGTCAGAAATAGGAAAAGGTAAAGGTAAGATTAGATTTATAGATCGTCCCTTAAATAGTGATACTCGCAGTTCTTTTGGTGAATATTCAACATTTAAGTCTGGACAATTACTAACAGGTGCTAATGCTGTGCAAATGCTGGAAGATAACACAACTGACATCATTAGAGAATTAGGTAATGATGGCATTAGCTATGTTTTAGCAAATCAAATTTCCAATCTGCCAGATGTGCGAGTATTAAAAGTACAAAATTACTTACCAAATGATTCTAAATATCCCTTTTCTCAGTCTTTTGTTTACGTTTATAAAGAAAATCCCAGTCCTAAAATTAGAGATTTTCTAGGCTTTATTTTAGCTAAACCAGGAGAAGAGTCAATAAAAGCTGCTAGAGAAACAGAAGCAATTGCTATTGCAGCCAGAACATTACAAACTATTTCTAGACCTATGGCTACCACAGCCACTCCTCAAGTTTCTCAAACTCCATCTTTAACAACGATTCCCGAAACATTAGTTACACCCCAATCTATAAAAAATAAAGGGGAAACACGGTTGATAAATCCTCTTGATAATCCTTCAATGATTACCAAGAATATGAAGTTTTTCTTACTACTACCTTTATTTTTTATTGCGGGATTAAGTATTTTTTTACCATTGTGGTTGAGAAGAAAAAATCGAGTTGCTTCCAGCGGCGCTTCGCTATCCTCAAATCCGGAAACCGATTCCCTTCCAGAAACAGTTTTTACTCTGTCAGATTCAGAAGCATTCGCATCAATTCTCGCTAACAATGGTAATGGCAATGGTAATGGTGCAAATCACTACAAACAAGAAAACTCCCAGGAAATAACAGCAATTGGCAATATAGCTGTCATAGATATACCGCAGACAAGTTCCCCTCACAATCAAATAAACAAAATCTCTGAAATTGATCTGAATATAGATTATGATGAAGTAGTTTGGGATACGGAAGACCCTGTAGTTGTTGTTAATAATCACTTTCCCCAAATCCCGAATATTCACCACCAACCAAATGATGCAGATATCTCCACAGATGAAGTCAGCAATTTTCTATTAGAAGTACTAGAACTACCTGTAACTAGATCTAATCAAAATATTACATCCCTATCAGAATTACTTGGTATCACTTCGACACCAGTTAAGCCAGATAGCAGCCTATCAGAACTCCTGAATACAACCCCTAAACCAGTCAACCAACCACCGCAAAATCAAGATTTACCATCAGAGTTAGGAGAGGCTTTAAACGCCATTAACAGTCCAATTGCACTCACACAACTGGAAATAGAAGAAGAGATATATCCTACTCTATTGCATCCCACAGCCACAAATGAAGACATAGCTATCGAGTTAGATGCAGAGATAGAAGCTTGGACTAATATTAATCCCATGACTGTGACTGGAAATACCAGAATTATCTTCACACCTCGCACTCCCAAATGGGCTTACCTGTCTTGGTATATTTCCGATAATCATCAACAAACATTACAGAATCAAGGACTTACCATTTTAGCAATTCGGGTCTATGATGTTACAAACCTTGATCTAAGCTATCAACGTCCTCAATTTGATGCACAATACGAATGTGAAACCGCAACATCTAGTCGTTATGTGCCTATTCCCAGGGGTGAACGGGACTACATGACAGAAATTGGTTATGTGAATAATGATAATCAGTGGTTGTGTTTAGCGCGTTCTGGTACAGTCCGTATTTTCAGTCGTCCGAGTACGGATTTCTGGGTTGTCGTTGATGCAGAATTAGTTCTTCATGGTGCAACAGAAGAAGGTGCAAATGTCACTATTGATGGTCAAAAAGTCAAAGTAAATCCTGATGGTACATTTAAGTTAACGATTCCCTTTGTAGATGATCTAGCTATTTATCATATAACAGCAACTTCTGTCAATAGAGAACATACCAAAGCTATTGATAAGAAGTTTTTCCAGGAATAAAAAGAGAGTTAAAAGGTAGGTTGGGTTCAGGCTTTGCGAAACCCAACAAAACCAATTATTTCTAATGTTCAAATGTTGGATTTTCCATTATTTCTAATGTTCAAATGTTGGGTTTTCCATTATTTCTAAGAGGTTGTTTGAAAAGTATTATATGAAACCCATAATCTCCAAAAACCTAACCCCCCTCCCCCCCTTCCCTACAAGGGAATGGGGGTTTTAAAGCCTCTCCCCTGGTAGGGGAGAGGTTTGGAGAGGGGTCTGTTTACACATTAAAAACTTTTAAAACATCCTCTAATGTTCAAATGTTGGATTTTCCATTATTTCTGATGTTCAAATATTGGGTTTCCTTACGTCAACCCAACCTACGAAATGAGATTATTTACCAATCATGGCAACAATAATAGATAGAGGAACATGAGAAAAATAATCTCTTTGAAATTGTTCTTCTCTGACTGCGGCTAAAAATTGACTAATAGCATAATCAGCAGGTTTTTGATAATATTTAAAATCCCAACTTATTTGTAAGTGATGATTTTGACGTTGGACGATAAAGCCTAAATATTTTAAAGCTTGAAATCCTAAATATAGGCTTTGGTCACTGATACCCAATTTCTCTAAAATCTGCACACGGGTAACTAGCTGGTTTGTGCGACCAAGATATTTAGCAATACCTACCAGAGTTACTAAAACATCTCTAGGAGTCTGATTTTGGGGTTTTCTCCAAGCAATCACTAATTGTTTTTGTTGATTTAGCGATTGTTTCCACCATAACCGGAGATTATCCCAATTAGTAGGACAATCTTTCATAATTAATAATGATTTTTCTGATTTTAATTCTCCTAAATCTTCCTGATTTCTCCAATCTAAAATCATTGCCGAATTCTGAGTTTTCAGTTCAGTTTCCGTATGGGAACGTACTGCAACTAATCTAATTTCATAGCGTTTTTTAAAGCTATTAAAATCAATTTCGGCAATACAATCACATTTACCTATAGGCAATTCTTCCTTATAATGTCCCCACCAAATTCCTGGAAAGGGATTATTAGTAGAATCATCTCGAAGATTAAAATCAGTTTTAATATATTGGATTTTATTTCCTTTTAAATCTTGTTCATTTCTATGCCAAGAATTTTCAAACCAACAATTTTTAATTAGTAGCTTGGGAATAGGATTTCCCATACCACAGGGTTCTAAAAGTTTCAATTCTAAAAATAAATCTTTACCCAAATCTGCAACCGTCACCACCAAATCAGCTTGGACTGTGGGAGTAAGATTAATTCCTCCTAAAGATTGGCGTAATTTTTGGTTAATTGCGGCTGTAAATAAGGGGATATTTTCTACTAATAAACTCAAACCCGCTGCAAAAGGATGTCCACCAAAACGATGTAATAAATGGGCTTGTTCTTGAACTAATTGATATAAATCAACAGAATTAATTGAACGTGCCGAACCTCGCGCAAAGGATGGGCTAGAATCTGCCCCATTTTCTTTTCCTTCTGTACTTAATAAAATTGTCGGTCGTCCCGTTTCCTGGGCAATTTGACCAGCAACCAAACCCAAAACACCACCTGCCCATTGAGGATCTTCTAAAACAATGACGCTGGTAGTGGATAAGTCTAATTGATTGAGTTTTTTCGTAACTTGGACTTGGACATCTTTTTGTAAAGACTTACGACGGGAATTAGCTAATTCTGTTTCTTCTGCAAGTTGTTGACAACGCTGCATATCTCTACTCGTCAATAATTCTACACAAAAACTAGCGTCACCATGAATGCGACTAACCGCATTAATTCGCGGTCCCAAACCAAAAGAAATATCTGTAGGGCGATCGCCACTTTTCTGGCATAATTCTAATAACTTACCCACACCTGGCCTTCTTCTCGCTGTTGGTAGTTTTTGATAATCCGTGTGTAATTGTTGAATTCCCAATTGTGCCAAATACCGACAATCACCACTTAATTGGACCAAATCGGCAATTAATCCCACTGCAACTAAATCTAGTAAATCAGTTAAAGGATGTGCAGGAATATCTGGCAAACTTATATATAAAGCTTCCACCAATTTATAAGCAACAGCCACACCTGAAAGATGATATAAAGGATGTTCCTTAGCTAAATAACGAGGATTGATAATTGCGACTACTGGAGGACGTTCTGAGGGTAATGTATGATGGTCAGTCACAATCACATCTATCCCTAAACTTTGGGCATAAATGATTTCGGCAATATTTGTACTGCCCGTATCACAAGTAACAATTAACTGACAACCTTGTGCAGCTAAAATATCAATTCCTGGTTTATTTAAACCATGAGATTCAGTTAAACGATTGGGAATATAATAACTTAATTGACGATGTTGCTGAAAAAATTCACCCAAACCATCCCATAATACCGCAGTCGAAGTAATTCCATCTGCATCAAAATCTCCCCAAATAACAATTTTTGCTCCCGTTTTCCCCGCAGTGATTAACCTTTCTACAGCCAAATTCATTTCCTGTCCAAATTCAAAAGAACTGGCAGGTTGATAACTTTGATAATTAATAAAAGCCGCTAACTTTTCCTGATCTTGAATTCCCCGTTGCCAAAATAATTGAGCCGCAAAATCACCACCTGTTGGGTAACTTTTCACTAATTCAATAAACCAATCAGGGGGTTTTTCCGTTCCTGTTAAAATCCATTCCATTTTAGATCACATTGTGAACTACCTACACTTCCCTTGCGGGTAAGTATAGGCTTCCTACCCAGTTAACA
>NZ_VIKY01000128.1:0-2885 GCF_009711925.1 Dolichospermum sp. UHCC 0352
CAGTGGGAAGAAATATTCCCCCTGCTCCCTGCCTGTTTTGCCTCTTGCTTTAAAAATGTGTTTTATGTTACGATAAGCTCATACTATTGGCTATTGGCGGAAAAGTTTCTGCGGAACTAGCTACGTAGGAAATACCATGATAATGTTAAGCAATGGTATTTTGTTCTGCGGGCAAGAATTAAGAAGAATGAATTTACTGTGGTGGATAGTTGGCTATTAAATTAACAATTCCGAAAATTAAAGTGATATTAGCCCACGAGTGCATAAGTGCTTTCGTGGCAAATAAGCTTGATCCCAATAAAAAACTGTATTCTATAAGTTGATAGCATGACTTACGCCACGCTACACTATCGGATTACAGAAATTGGTTTGTGGCAGTTTTTAGTCCATAGTATCTATTCAAAAACCAAAGCCAATTCATTGTTTTTGTCTTGCCCTGTTTAATCCCAATTTGGAGGTATGTTCCATGTCCATTCGCCTATATATAGGAAATTTGCCCAAGGAAGAAATTGATCGTCAAGATTTGCAAGCTGTATTTGCAGAAGAAGGCGATGCTGTCACCACTAAACTAATTAAAGACCGTAAAACAGGCAAATGCCGTGGTTTTGGGTTTTTAACGGTGAACAATGACGAACAAGCCGATCAAATTATTGAAAAATATAATGGTCAAATGTTCAAAGATACACCCATTAAGCTAGAAAAAGCTTTACCACGGACTAAAGGTGAGGAAGGGGACGAACAACCACAACAACAGGTCCCTAAACCAGTCATCCAAGGTAGTAGTTCCCCCGTTCCTAGCAGCAACAAAGAAGGCAACCGTCGGGAGAGAACTAAAAAACCTCGCCGTGGTGGTGGTGGTGGTGCGCGTGAGACTGTTGGTAACGTTGATAACGAAGCTTTTCGTCCAGATCCCCGTTGGGCAGCGGATTTAGAAAAGCTCAGACAGATGTTGGAAGCACAAGCTACCAACTAGATTGTCTATTCAATCAATGTGCTTTGAGAGTAATTCTTGAAGCTGCTTCGATATCAGTTTCAGCGGTTAGAAATTTCTTTCAAATCCAATCAACAAGCAGTGCAGGTAGCCACATCAGGTTATCTGCACTGTTTGTTTTGGCAATTTTTGAGGTTTGACGGTGCAATTACACAAAATTTGTGATTTTTTAGGAAAACTGTATCTAAATTAACAAAAATTCTGACAATGTAGGAATAGTATAAGCTAATACAATTATCTTGATTAAATCAGTGCTTTTGAAAATGATGGTAATTAAGGTGATATTTTCGGCAATTTAATTTTGATGTATTTACTTTCATGGAAATAATTTTGATTGCTTGAACCTTGTAAATAATGAATTGTAAATATCTAACTTAGGATGTGGCTTTGCTACTTCAGATAGGTTTTATCATGAATTAACTCATATATCATGATAGATAATATTCGTTTGTCGCTATAAAAAGATAGAGAAAAATATCTATCGAAGGTATTAAACATAAATATAGAAACTGGGGAAAATTAACCAATATTTTGGTAATAGTTAAAATATAATAAATATTAATTATGCAAAGTTCCCCAGAAAAACACAGATTTCAGTTTAATAAGCACAAGTTGAAAACTCACTCCTACCTTGTTGAAATCAGAAACAGAAAAATTTATGAAAGCTACCACTAAAAAACATATTGCTTTAATTTCAGTTCATGGCGATCCAGCAATTGAAATAGGCAGAGAAGAGGCAGGAGGACAAAATGTTTATGTCCGCCAAGTGGGTGAAGCCCTGGCACAGCTAGGATGGCAGGTAGATATGTTTAGCCGGAGGGTCAGTGCTGATCAAGAAAGGATAGTGCAACATCACCCTAATTGTCGGACTATTCGGTTAACCGCAGGTCCGGTGGAATTTGTGCCAAGAGATCAGGGTTTTCAATATTTGCCAGATTTCGTCTTTCAGTTAATAGAATTTCAAAAAGAAGCTGGGATTAATTATGATTTAGTGCATACTAATTATTGGTTATCTAGCTGGGTAGGGATGGAACTAAAGAAAAGACAAGGAACTAAACAGGTTCATACCTACCATTCTTTAGGGGTGATTAAATATAACACCATAGAAAATATTCCTTTGGTGGCTAGTCAACGTTTAATAGTTGAAAAACAAGTATTGGAAACAGCGGAAAGAATTGTGGCCACCAGTCCCCAAGAACTGGAACATATGCGATCGCTTGTTTCCCAAAAAGGCAAAATTGATATTATTCCCTGTGGGACAGATATTCAGCAGTTTGGTTCAGTGGAAAGACAAGCTGCCAGGGCTACTTTAGGAATTGATCCAGAAGCTAAAGTGGTGTTATATGTAGGTAGATTTGACCCCCGAAAAGGCATAGAAACTTTAGTCAGGGCAATGCGAGAATCTAAGTTTTATGAATCAAAACAATTGCAGTTGATTATTGGTGGTGGTTGCACACCGGGAAATAGTGATGAAAAAGAACGCGATCGCCTCACCGGCATTGTCAACGAGTTAGGAATGGGTGAATGCACCTCTTTTCCCGGTTGTCTGAGTCGGCATATATTACCAGCTTATTTTGCTGCTGCTGATGTTTGTGTTGTTCCCAGCCACTATGAACCCTTTGGATTAGTAGCTATCGAGGCGATGGCCTGCGGTACACCTGTAGTCGCTAGTGATGTCGGTGGATTACAATTCACTGTTGTCAATGAAGAAACTGGTTTATTAGTACCACCGCAAAATGTCCCAGCTTTTAACCACGCTATTGATCGGATTCTGGGTAATCCTGTATGGCAGCAAGAATTAGGAAAAGCTGCTAAAAAGCGTGTTATTAATAAATTTAGCTGGCATGGTGTAGCTGCTCAGTTAGATGAACTATATACCCAACTGTTGCAACAA
>NZ_VIKY01000128.1:2996-8191 GCF_009711925.1 Dolichospermum sp. UHCC 0352
TACTCTTGCCTTTTTCCCACAAAAAAACCAGGGCTAACCCTGGTTCTCTTCGTTATTATTACCTGAATTTTAGCCTTTAGCACCAGCAAAAAAACTGATGTGGTAAGGTGTGCCTTTGGCTGGGTGAATCTGAACTTCACGAAGCACGGTTGTACCAGTCCACTCTAATTCAGCAATGCTGAGTTCCACTTGGGTTTTATTAGGAATAACTTGCTTGAGCAAACGTTCTACAACTTTAGCGTCAAGAACTAGAGAAATTGATTCAATCCCGTTGTGACCATACAAGTTGGCGGGAATTAATCCAGAACGGCGCAAAGCTCTGGGTTTGCTACCTTCTGGGCGGGTTTTAGATTCGAGTGTGATTGCCATATAAGTTGTTAAGTTGTTAAGTTGTGAGTTGTTAGTTGTCAGTTGTCAGTTGTCAGTTATCTTGCCACTGACCAATGACCAATGACCAATGACCAATGACCAATGACCAATGACCACTAATTAAACTGGTGTACTGTTAGGTTGTAACAGTGCGCGTTTGGGACCGTGAATAGGATCTTCAACAATGATAGTTTGATCACGACTTGCTCCCAGGGAAACAATCGCAATCGGCACTTCCATTAATTCTGCCAAGAATTTCAGATAGTCCAGTGCTTTTTGTGGTAACTCTTCCAGGGTACGACAGTGACTTGTTGACACTTGCCATCCTGGTACAGTTTTGTAAATGGGACGACAACGGGCGAAAAGACGAGCGCTGGTGGGGAAGTGTTCGCAGCGTTCACCATCAATTTCATAAGCCACACAAACATTGATTTCCTCTAGTTCATCGAGAACATCAAGTTTGGTAAGTGCCATACAATCCATGCCGTTAATGCGAACCGCATAACGACCAATAACCGCATCAAACCAACCACAACGACGTTTACGCCCTGTAGTTGTGCCAAATTCTGCACCGCGATCGCCTAACAAGTCACCAATTTCGTCATCTAGTTCCGTGGGGAAAGGACCTTCTCCCACTCTTGTCGTGTAGGCTTTGGATACACCAATTACCCGATCTATCATTGTTGGTCCTAGTCCACTCCCCACACAAGCCCCCCCAGCGACTGGGTTGGAGGATGTGACATAGGGATAAGTTCCGTGATCTAGGTCAAGTAATGTCCCTTGTGCGCCTTCAAACAAAATATTCCGTCGTCGTAAAACCGCATCGTAGATTTTCAACGATGTATCAACGACGAAAGGACGCAAGCGTTCCGCATAACCTAAATACTCCTCAATCACTTCTTCTGGATTGAGAGGTGGCAGATTATACAGCTTTTCTAAAATGGTATTTTTATAGTTTATCGTCCACTTTAACTGCTCACGGAGTCCGTCGGTGTCCATCAAGTCTAACATCCTGATGCCTATCCGCTCAGATTTATCGGCGTAAGTAGGACCAATACCTCTACCTGTTGTCCCGATTTTATGATTTCCCCGTACTTCCTCTGATGCCTTGTCAATCATGCGATGATAGGGCATGGTGACATGAGCCGTCTGAGATATCAACAGATTAGCCGTGGAAATATTTAATTCTTCTAGTTGTTCGAGTTCTTTAATCAAGACTTGCGGATCGATGACTGTTCCACAGCCAATGATACACTCGGTTTTTGGATACAAAATACCAGAGGGGATTAAGTGCAGCTTAAACGTCTGACCTTGGACTACGATTGTATGCCCAGCGTTCACTCCCCCTTGGTAACGTACCACCACGTCTGCGGAGCGGCTGAGTAAGTCAGTTATTTTACCTTTTCCTTCATCGCCCCACTGGGCACCTATGACAATGACGTTAGCCAAGAGATTATATTAAAGGGTAAAGTTTCCACAAAAATCCATTATTAACATATTTTTAATATTTTGTCAATAAATTGGGCATAACATTATTTACGGAGTATCAATACCTTGGCCAATTTACGAGGGTGAGATGATCATGCTTTAACTATGTAATGTGCGATAAGTTAAATTTTGTAATATTCTATAAATATCGCTGTGATAATATGTATCTAAATTTATGGACTTAGAACCCGCTACGGTGCTTGGAATTTCCTTTTGTGCGGCGTTAGTTGCTATTACTGGTATGGCAATTTACACATCTTTTGGACCCCCAAGCCAGGAATTAGATGATCCCTTTGATGATCACGAAGATTAACAGATCTATTAATTTAACATGATGGTTGGCATTGTCCACCCTACATTCTAGTCAGATGGGGTAATTCATGAATTATCCCTCCCATATCTATACTTTGAATATCTACCTCTAAGACTCAGTAGGTGATGTAGTTGCAGATGCTGGTGGTGAGATCTGTTGACTCTCAGAAGGTGCAGATTCTTCTCTCTGTTTAGTTGTATTTTCGGAGGGAATATCAGTAATAATAGGAGTTATTTTTTGTTGATTATATTGAGGAGATTCGATAGGAGTAGAGGTAGAAGTCGCTTTTTCAGGGTTTTTTTTGGTGGTTGCTCTTTGTTTTTGTATTTGCCGTTCTTGAAGTTTACGGTGACGCTGTGATCCTTTAATGGCAAAGTTAACTGAGGCTCTTACCCCTTCTCTTCCCTCTGCTGTGGGTGTTAATTTCCACTCTTGTGCAGCTTGTTGAGCGGCTTGATCTAGTTCGCTATCACCACTGGAACGGACTAACCGAACTCGCGTAACATTACCCTGGCTATCAGTATCAATAGCAACTTCTGCATTTCCTTCAATGCCACGCTGTCTGGCTCTATCAGGGTACTTAATTTGACACTGGATACAATCTGCACGATTCAGTTTAGAACTGTTTTCTATGGGAGGTTTCGGTGCGGTAGCTATTGGTGTATTTTCTGATTTTGGTTTATTCCCACTTTCATTCCCAACACCATTACCAGTACCATTACCTGTACTATTTCCAATTCCATTACCAACACCAGTACCTGAACCAGTACCATTACCTGTACTATTTCCAATTCCATTACCAACACCAGTACCTGAACCAGTACCGTTTCCAGTACCTAAACTATTTCTTGAGCGATCGCCTAAATTGCCTAAAATATTTTTATTCTGCGGTAACTGTGTGGAAGCGGTGGAGTTGCTAGGGATATTGTTGGAACTAGCATTAGGTTGAGTTTCTGACTTTAATGGTGTGATTTTTGTGGGTTTTGTCTGCACTTGGGGTTGAGTAGACGCTAGGGTATTTGCGTTTTCATCTAATTTTTGTATTGGTTTTGTTTCTACTGGGGGTGGTGTTGTCGCAGGTTCAGGAGTTGTGTTTTCTATTGGGTTAGTTTGTACAGGAGTTAATATTTTCGCTGGTTCACGATTTGTAAGTGTTTGGGATTGTTTACTGATAAGGTTAGTAGTGATTTTTAGTTGAGCCTGTTTGGTTATGGGTGCGACAGAAGACTTAATCATATTCAGGGCTGTTTCTGTTGGTGTAGAAATTCCGCCACCTTTATTTCCACCACCACCACCGGAATTTGTTTTTGCTAGGGATTTTATCTCTACTGGTAGTTGGTTTACTTCCTGGGGTATTGTTTCCAGAATTGTCACTTCAATGGGTTCTTCTCTAACTTCAGGGAATTTGAGAAAAAATTTGTTAATAGCTAAAGCTAGTATCCCAATATGTAATACCAATGAACCAATTAGACTAAAGAAAAGAAAAGTCTTTAATGCTTCAGCTTCTTTTTCGCGCTGTTCTATAGTGACACTTGAAAATTCCATATTTTCTGACTATTTATGATAATTATTTTCTTGATTTAGAATCCAGTAAAAGATGATATCAACAACATCTATTCTTTTATAAATTTTTCTATTTAGGCAGGGAATAATTAATTTATTTTATTCATGGAATGGAGAATTTATGAAAATATTAAGATATTAAAGAAAAGCCATTTACCATGCTGATGATATTTTTGGTTGTACAGTGGTTACTAAATCTAATTACTAATAAAAAGACTGAGCGGGACAAAAAGCCCCGCACATTGTTAAGCCATCAAATTAGATCTAAATTTACTTTTTCCAGCCGTTATCAGCTTGTTGTAGGACATAAGCAGCTACATTTTCTATTTGCTCTGCTTTTAACCGACCCTTAAAGGCTGGCATAGCACCTTTACCATTAGTAACTTGATAAACAATTGCTTCAGCCGAGTACATACCGTACTTTTCCAAATCTGCTTTTTTCAGGGTTTTGGCAGCATTAACTAAATTTCTGCCACCCGCATGACAAGAAGCACAATTAGCACTAAATACTTTAGCTCCGCTGGCTGCGTCTGCGGCCAAAGCAGGACTACTGAAGGCAAAGGTGAAGATAGCTATGCCTAATAATAATACTGAGACAATCTTTTTCATCTGGTGTTCTCTCGATAACAATGTCTGAATCGGTACAAATATCCTCCCTAATTCTCATTTAATTTCGTTGCATTAGTCAAACGACAGACTGTCAAACTTGGCTGAAATAATTGAGAATTTCAGATTAATTGATTGATAGCTTGAGGGTTTAGGCAAAATGTAAACTTATATGAATTTAAATTGAAGAAGAGCAAAAAGAAATTAATAATGAAGGATAAAAGGAAAATTTGCTATATTTACCCTTTATCTTTTAAACTTCATTTTTGCTTGGCTAATTGGGTCAGATCCTTTTCAGTCACCCGACAAATCCGCCAATCTTCTAAAATATCTGCACCCATATTCCGGTAAAATGCCTGCGCTGACACATTCCAATCTAAAACACTCCACTCTAAGCGCCCACAATCCCTTTCTACAGCTATTTGGGCTACTTTGGACAAAAGTGCTTTACCAATACCTTGGCGGCGATATTCCGGCAAAACAAAGATATCTTCTAAGTAAATTCCTGGCTTGGTGAGAAATGTAGAATAATTATGAAAAAATAGGGCAAAACCTACAGCCTTACCTTCAAATTCGGCTAGGATTGCATCTACGTATTTTGGTGAACCAAATAAATGATCCTTGAGGGCTTCAGCATTGCCAATAACAGCATCAGATAGTTTTTCATATTCAGCAAGTCCCTGAATTAAGGCAAATAAGGTATGAGCATCACTGGGTTCGGCAAAACGGACAATTAAATTAGTCATTAGTCATTGGTCATTAGTCATTGGTCATTAGTTCACATTTTATACTCAAGATGTCTAATTTTTTTTAACCACAGACAACTAACAACTGTACGGGCGAAGCATTTGGAGAA
>NZ_VIKY01000012.1:0-12290 GCF_009711925.1 Dolichospermum sp. UHCC 0352
TCTTCCAAATGCTTCGCCCCTACTGACAACTGACAACTGACTAACTACGTTGTAACTGAATTATGTTTGATGCACTATCTGACCGTTTAGAATCCGCCTGGAAAAAACTGCGAGGACAGGATAAAATCTCCCAATCCAATATACAAGACGCTTTGCGGGAAGTGCGTCGGGCTTTATTGGAAGCAGATGTTAACCTCCAGGTAGTCAAAGATTTTATTAGCGAAGTCGAAACCAAAGCCCAGGGGGCTGAAGTTATCGCTGGTGTACGTCCTGACCAACAATTCATCAAAATTGTTTATGATGAATTAGTGCAGGTGATGGGGGAAGAAAATGTTCCCCTCGCAGAAGTTGCGGGGAAAACCACCGTTGTGTTAATGGCTGGTTTGCAAGGAACCGGTAAAACCACAGCCACCGCTAAATTAGCTTTGCATTTACGCAAACAAGAACGTAGTTGCTTATTAGTGGCTACAGACATCTATCGTCCCGCAGCTATTGACCAATTAATTACCCTTGGTAAGCAAATTGATGTCCCCGTATTTGAACTGGGAATTGCAGCAGACCCCGTAGAAATTGCCCGTCAAGGTGTGGAACGCGCCAGAGCCGAAGGCATAAATACAGTAATTATTGATACTGCCGGACGCTTGCAAATAGATGAAGATATGATGGCGGAATTAGCCCGCATCAAAGAAGTAGTCCAGCCCGATGAAACCCTGTTAGTTGTGGATGCAATGACCGGGCAAGAGGCAGCAAATCTGACTCGCACCTTCCATAACCAAATCGGCATTACTGGGGCAATCCTGACCAAAATGGATGGGGATAGCCGAGGTGGTGCGGCGTTGTCAGTGCGGCAAATTTCCGGTGCGCCGATTAAATTTGTGGGTGTGGGGGAAAAAGTCGAGGCTCTACAACCGTTTTATCCTGACCGCATGGCTTCGCGGATTTTGGGGATGGGGGATGTTCTTACTTTAGTAGAAAAAGCCCAAGAAGAGATAGATTTGGCAGATGCAGAGCAAATGCAGGAGAAAATCCTGTCAGCAAAATTTGATTTTACTGACTTTCTCAAGCAAATGCGGTTGTTGAAAAACATGGGTTCTTTGGGCGGAATTATGAAGATGATTCCGGGCATGAACAAGCTTTCTGAGGATCAGTTAAAGCAGGGAGAAACCCAGCTAAAACGCTGTGAAGCTATGATCAATTCCATGACGGGCAAAGAACGCCGTGATCCAGATTTATTATCAAGTTCTCCCAGTCGTCGCCGCCGCATAGCTTCTGGTTCTGGGTATAGAGAAGCGGATGTAAGCAAACTGGTAGCGGACTTCCAAAAAATGCGATCGCTCATGCAGCAAATGGGACAGGGTGGCATTCCCGGTATGGGAGGAATGTTTGGCGGTGGAAATCCTTTAGCAGCAGGTGGTAATCGTCCCGCAGCAGGCTGGCGCGGTTATCCCGGTGGCGCACCACCAGCTAAGAAAAAGAAGGAGAAAAAGAAAAAAGGTTTTGGGACTCTTTAGTTTAAAAAACTAGATCCCCGACTTCTTAAAGAAGTCGGGGATCTGAAAATTAACACCAAATACGACCACGACGAAAAGGTTTATCAGGTTCAGTTTGTTGGGCTTTTTGTTTAGCCATTTCTTGTGACCAAAAACCATAATCTTCCAAACCAGTAGATAATAATTTACGTTCAATTTCTGCTGGTGGGTTAGGTTCTAGTTCGCTAGAATTTGCGGGGGTTTTCTTTTGTTTACTCATAATATTGATAACTCCTAAATTACACAACTGCAAGAAGATTTAATTTGCTGATAACTACGATTTTGAAATGCAGCGGGGTCATTATAATTAGCACCATGTAATAAATCCATACGAATGCTAACTAAGTCCTCGACTCTACCATGAATGACATCAACAGACCGATGAGGATAAATAATATCTGGTCTTTTTACCGGAGGGGAAAGTTTGGGTAATCTCATAATCAATTTTAGATTGTAGGTTGGGTTGACGTATGTTACCCAACATTAAAAAACTCAACATGATTTCTCGTTCCCATACTCCGTATGGGAATGAATTCTAGAAGGCTCTGCCTTCTATTAAAGCAGAGTCAGAGCCTCTGTAGTCGCATTCCCAGTCAGAGACTGGGAACGAGATAACGAGATAAAAGACTTTGTTGGGTTGCGCTGTTGCTTAACCCAACCTACCACTATTAATAAGGAGTAGACCAAGAACGGACTTCGCCCAAAGTAACAGGAATAATATCACTCACATCAATTGTAAACCGGAATAGCTTCTTCGCCCGACGGCTATTTTCAGGGTCAAAGAACTTCAATTTTACATCCCAACAATCGCTATCTAAACGACAGAAAGGACTTTTCTCCACTGTAATACTATCCAACTCCATACCTGTAGCCACAGCTTCCGCAAAGGTAGAAGCCGCTTGAAAAGCATTCGTAGAGGCAAAATTCAACGCCCTATCTTGGGAAGTTGTCCCTAAATTCCGTAAATCATAATAAATACGGCTGAGGAAACTACCCAAAGTCCGACGAATAGACTCTTCTTGGGCTTCTGTAGCTTGCGCTTGGACTGTCTGAATAGCAGCCTGAACTAAGGTGTTAACCTTCCAACCATAAAGTCCGCGAGTGTTGGGAACTTCAATTACTGGCACAACTTGACCAGAAAATAGTTTCACACTGCGTCCCGATAAAATACCGGGAATACTGACTCTCTCTACATAATTCTCGCTGTCTTCTGCTTGAATTTGTCCCGATAATAATTGTTGTAAAATAGCATAAACATCTCTTGCAAAAGCCCCACCTGGTTCTATTGCATAGATAGGAGTTAATTCTAAATTTAAAGTCCAAATTAAAGATTTAGCTTCCGAAAGATTATCTCCTAAATAATCTACCATCTGCCGCGCATCATAGGGATTAGCGGGAATTGCTGTTCCGTCTATTTGTACTCCCGGCATTAATTGTTTAAAAGAGTCTCTTCTGGCTTCTGAACCAAAATCGTAACCCAGTGTACCTAAAGCATACACTAAGTTAACTTCAGCGAGGTCGCTGGGTGCTTGACTAGCAGTAATGTAATTAGATGTACGATTTGACATGGTAGTAGATTGAGAATTGGATGAATTTGTGAAAGGTGCGGAAGTTGTCACAGCAGGAACTACTGGGAAAAATTCAGGGGGTATAAATTCCTCCGGGCTGGGTTCTGGTTCAGCACTATTTGTAATCTCTGCACAACCGCAACCAGCAGCTTCAATACTGTCAACGGTTTCTACTGTATCTAATTCTTCGGACATTGTTCCTCCTGTAAAATATGCCAATGCACCAGAAATATTTAATTTACCTAATAAACAGCGACTAATATCGTCTGTATCCTTATCTGTGCAAGGTATAGCAGTTTCTAATAAAACCGCTCTCACCTTAGCGGGGTCGGGTGTTTCACCACGCTGAACTTGCAGACTTAGGAGTAAAGCAGCGACACCGGAAACAATGGGAGTAGCAAAGCTAGTACCACTGAGTTTTTGTGTCCCTCCCCCCGGTTTTGCTCCTAAAATGTGTTCTCCCGGTGCAAGAATGCCTTGGTTTTGATAGCTTTCCCCCCAGTTACTAAAGTCTATGGGTTTACCTTGGTCATTCATTGCCCCTACTGCTAATACGGTGGGTAAAGATGCAGGAACGTGCAAACATTCGCAACCGTCGTTACCAGCAGCAGCCACAATTAAAACATTGTGATCTTTGCATAGTTGCACAGCCCTATCTAACCAGCCTTCTGCTTCACCATTATCAGTGAGTTGTCCAGCACTGACATTGATAATATGCGCCCCGGCATTGACGGCTTGTTCTATGGCACGAGCTAAATCTAGTTGGGAAAGTTTCCTATTATTGTCACCAAAAATAGGGACGATTAACCCTCGACATTGGGGAGCTATTCCCCGTAATTCTGAAGAATTATGTTGACCAAATATGATGCTTGCGACATGAGTTCCATGTCCAGACATAGATCCATTAGCTGTCGCTTCTCCCTGAATAAGTGTTGGCAATCTTGTTAAATTTGCTGCATTAAAGCAATTATGAGATTGATCAACCAATCCGTCGAGTACGGCTACACATATTTGTGAATCACCCCGTGTCAAGTTCCATAATTCCTGGATTTCCGTTTTAATTGAGGATTTTGGCATTTAATTTGTTAATTATCTGCTTAAATATCTATTTTGCGCCATAAATATCTATTTTATGGCATTTTTATTACGATTGTGCTTCTAAAACACAAAAGTAATTGTCATATTATTCGGCTGAAATGTCAACTCAATTTACATATTTTAACTGATATAATTTTTTCTTATGTCAAAAAAAAAACGGTTTTAGTAAGTGTTTATTTTCTTCTGTGCTGTGGATGAAAATCAGTATTTACAAATACTTGACGGGAGGAGATAGTGATTTCCGCTTCACGGAAATATCAAGTAAACAGGAATGTCAATAACCTGATCTATTATAAGTAATTTTTATTGATAAGGTCTTGCCTTGAATCATAATTGTCCGTATGATGAGAATCAGGGTAGCTTCACTTAGCCTACTGATTAGTAATTGCACTTTTTATCGTCTCATGGTAGGCAGTTGCATTGATTATTCTTAAAAATTCACATTAGTTAATACTAAAACTCTACCTCTCCCTAACCCTCTCCTAAGAGGAGAGGGAACAGGAAAAAAACTTGAGAATTTAAAGAGTTTAAAGCCTCTCTTCTTGTAGGAGAAAGGTTTGGAGAGAGGTTTTATATAAAGCTTCTGGTGAATCACAACTCGTTAAATTACCCTTCAACGCCAATTTAACGCCTTCACCAAACCAGTCTTCTTCATTATGAAGAAGTTAAACGAACAAACAAAAAGGAAAACACACCATGACTAAGAAAAACATCCGCCCCCAACAAGTTGCTCCCGTAGAACGCGAAACCATCTCTACTGCCAAGGATCAAAGCGGTCAGGTTACACCCAATAATTCCTTTTGCGGGCGACGACGCGGAGTAAGTCACCCCATTCTACCACTCACCTCAAAAAAGGTCAAAAGTCTGTTTCTACATCCCTTGGCGCACGGTTCGCCTCGATGAATTGACGGACAACCCTTGTCAGTTCGGGGGTTTGGTGATACCTGGCACGGGGGAGGTGAATTAAGATACCTCTCCCTAACCCTCTCCTAAGAGGAGAGGGAACAGGAAAAAAAACTTGAGAATTTAAAGAGTTTAAAGCCTCTCTCCTAGATGAGAGGTTTGGAGAGAGGTTTTATATAAAGCTTCTGGTGAATCACAACTCGTTAAATTACCCTTCAACGCCAATTTAACGCCTTCACCAAACCAGTCTTCTTCATTATGAAGAAGTTAAACGAACAAACAAAAAGGAAAACACACCATGACTAAGAAAAACATCCGCCCCCAACAAGTTGCTCCCGTAGAACGCGAAACCATCTCTACTGCCAAGGATCAAAGCGGTCAGGTTACACCCAATAATTCCTTTTGCGGGCGACGACGCGGAGTAAGTCACCCCATTCTACCACTCACCTCAAAAAATATCAAAAGTCTGTTTCTACATCCCTTGGCGCACGGTTTGCCTCAATGAATTGACGTACAACCTCTGTCAGTTCAGGGGTTTCCGATACCTGGCACGGGGGTGGCGGAAAACCGGACTTAGATTTTTTGGTGGGGTTGGTGGTTGAACCCTGATTTGTGAGATGAACCCCAGCCAACAGCTTACTACCCCAGTGGTATTGGGTTGGGGTCTTCTCCTTGGGTTTATACTTTTGGCAGAAGCCTTTATACTTTCTGGCACATTCTTCTAAGCTGTTTCCCAGTCGTAAAAAAGCCGGATGCCATTGAGTTAAACCATCATCAGTTAAGCGTTCATAACTGCCATAATTGCTGAAGTCATAGAAAAAACTCTGGCGCATTTTGGCAGCTTTAGGATTAGCGTGAATGTAGCGTAAAGTATTTAATGCTCTTTCTTTGTCTGAAGAAGGAAACCCATCACAGTAATATCGTTTCTCCCAAAAATGTCCTGTTCTTCTTAACATCCGATTGAAACACATCGCCGTGTACCAATTCAGGAAGTGCATAATTTTGGGTAACTCTTCTGGCTGTTTAGGTGCAATCAAATAATGAACATGATTTGACATAATGCACAAAGCATAAAGCTGGAAATTGTATTTATCCAAAGCCTTTTTTATTGCATAAAGAAACACTTCCCGACATTCACGCCGTGATAATTTAAATTCACGGTTATTGCAACGGATGGTAATGTGGTAAGAATATCCAGACTTTAAATTTCGAGGTTTTCTAGGCATATCTTTTAACAACAATATAAAAACCAGCCATTTATGATAGCTAATGTAACCCAGAAAGACAGATTTCAAGAACAAAAACTACAGTTTATTCGCAATCATCAACAAGCCTTTGATGTTGAGCCTATTTATCCACTCCCCTTGTTTGAAGACTTTGTGATGAATGTAGAAGGAGACTGTAGCATTGAAGCTTCTTGTAAGATAGAATTAGACAAATTGATTGCCTCAAGATTTATGTTCTTTTTCAAAGATAAGGCACAACAATGGCAAAAATATCTTCATCAATCCCTCACTTTTTTCAATCGAGTAGAAAACCTTGTTGGTGTGCAAATTGACTACTCTCTATTGCAGCAATTTTTAGGATCTGACTTTGATTTTCGTAAAGTTACTGTTCTTTCTGCGGGGATTGATTTAAGAAGCAATCTTGCTGAATCTAGCTTAAAAATGCACCTTAGAATCAAAGATTATCCCGAAAAGTTAGATCAAGCTTTATCCCTAGCCAGCAACGCTGAGGATTTGATTTCCGTACGTCCGTTTCTCTCTCTTGTTGGTTTTGATTTCTATTTCAACGGTCGCAGTGAAATTGAGCTTTATCCCGAAATTCAAGCAGAAGATTTTGCCAAATCAGAAACCCAAAATTTGGTATGGAGACATTTTCCGAAGTTCGTTTTAGACCCTCTAGAAGTTACCGGATCATTTCTAGTTGGCCTCTCAAAAGCTAATCATAATCCAGTTCTCTATTATAATCTGAAAAATAAGCAAGATTTAGCTAATTATTTCAAACTCAACGATGCAGCCCAACGAGTTCACAGTTTTTATCAAAATCAAGATATTTTACCTCATATGTGGGTAGGTACTGTCCAAAAAGAGTTAGAAAAAACAAGAATCGAAAATGTTAGACTTTACTATTATAAATCCTTCAACTAATCTCTCAGCAATTGGCAACCCAACAACATTAAATCACAAAATCACCAAAATGTTGGGTAACATCATTCAAATGCAATTTCCAGAAGTCCAAATAAATAAAACTAAATGCCCAAAAAAATTAGAGAATTAAAACAGATGTTGCAAAAAGCAGGATTTACGTTATTACCAAAGCGGGGAAAAGGTAGTCATTCTTACTGGATTCATCCGCTTTTACCAAAACCTGTAGTCCTATCTGGCAAAGACAGCAAAGATGCAAAACCCTATCAAGAGAAAGATATAATAGAAAGTATCAAAGAACTTGAACAATTAGAAAAAGGAGATGAACTATGAAATATAGTATTTTAATTCAATGGTCCCAAGAAGATCAAGCGTATATTGCTTTTTTACCTGAGTGGGGAAAATATGCTAAAACCCACGGAGAAAGCTATGAAGAAGCTCTAGAAAATGCTAAGGAAGTGTTAGAAGATTTGCTGTATGGCTATAATCAAATCGGTAAGCCTATACCCCAACCCCAAACATTACAAAATATAGCTTAAAAAAGACATAATCTGACAATAATGATATCTATAGGTTAGATGTAGGTTGGGTTAAGCGACAGCGCAACCCAACAACATTAAATCACAAAATCACCAAAATGTTGGGTAACATCCTGTAAATCCTGAAATCCTGTACTTCGACTCCGCTCAGTAACCGTAAATCGTGATTGGTGACAATTTCATTTTCTGCAAAATTCGAGCAAATTTTATGATATCTACTACTGCAATTTCTCCCATCTTAACTATTCCTCCCCTAGAAAACGGCGACAAATTAACCCGTCATGAATTTGAACGGCGTTATCATGCCATGCCGAATCTGAAAAAAGCCGAATTAATTGAAGGAGTAGTTTACGTGGCATCACCTGTTAGAGCAAAACAACACGGCAAACCCCATGCTCGCATTATGGGTTGGTTAATCGCTTATGAAGCAGCTACACCAGGAGTGGAAGCACTGGATAACACAACTGTTCTTCTTGATACAGATAACGAACCACAACCGGATGCTTTATTAAGAATTGAAACAGGAGGACAATCAAGAATAAATAAAGATGATTATGTAGAAGGTGCGCCAGAATTAATAGTAGAAATTGCTGCTTCTAGTGCTTCTTATGATTTACATGAAAAACTCAAAGTTTATCGTCGTAATCAAGTCCAAGAATATTTAATCTGGCGAGTTTATGACTATCAATTTGATTGGTTTAGATTACAACAAGGGGAGTATATTCAACTTCAACCCAATGCAGATAATATAATTTGTTCCCAAATATTCCCCGGTTTATGGTTAGATAAAATAGCATTATTAGGAGGAGATTTAGGTACAGTATTAGCTGTTTTGCAGCAGGGTTTAGCAAGTCCAGAACATGAGAATTTTATTAGTAGATTATCTAGTTAGCAGCAGTTACCATCCAAACTAAAATTCCTAAAATGACATCAACAGGAGGAAGGGGATAATCTGTAAAATCAATTGTTACAGTTTGTTCCGTTAATTGTAGAAATCGCCAAACAGTACCATTAGTGACGCTACCATAAATTGTAGGAATGGGTTGATTATTAATTTCATTAAATTTTTGAGCAGCAATCATTTCCGCAATACACTGGCCAATACCCGGATTTAAGTCTGATTTTTTGGCTTCCACAATCATAACTGCTGGTGCTTCCACTTCTAACTGTTCTGCTGAAAGACTGAGAACAAAATCACAGACTCCATTCAATCCTAAAGCCGAATCTACAGTAAAATCCGCACCAGAGAATAGACTAATTTTTCTTTCTAAAATCTTACGTACTTCTAGTAAAACCGGACTAATGATTAATTCAGAACGAGCTTTTTCACTTCCCGTCGCTATAGCTAATGGCAAACTTTCTGCTAAAAAATCAGTCAGGGTTGCACTAGCAGCAATTGGTTGGATTTCTGGCAGAAACTTTTTATTTTCAACGGTATTTATGCCAAAGGTTTGCTTAACTTTTTTGAGAGTAAAATCACTATATGACATAATGTAAATATTTCCAAAAATGATGTAAAATCTATGTGAAAATCAACCAACAGCAAAATCTGTATATTGTCTCACCAAAGGTTCATGAAATGCTAAAACAATATCTGATTTTGGCACTCCTAATTTAACTAACTCATCTGCTATACCAATTTCAGTTCCATCATGTTGTATCCAAATTTTCTGATCTTTAATATCCAAATGCAAAACACAACCATGCTGCCGTTTTCTATTTTTCCAACCCACATACATCAATTGATAATGATCACCAAAAGTATCAAAAATTAATTGTTGTTCAATTTCATCTTTAGCTGAACCTAATTGAGCATATTCTGTGATCACTTGTTTGACATAATTGCGATATTGTTCTAGTTTTTCCATGCTACAATTACCTCCTGAATCGGATCATAAATCATGATTTTAAGTTGGGAACGCTGAACAACTGTTTTAATAAACTGCAATTGAAAGAAAGAGTAATAAATTCCTGAAGGAATAGCTAAATATAAAACTCGTTCTGGTTGTTGTTATTCTAATGCCAAATGATAATTAAAAAATTGTCCAATGGCTTGATGAAATATTAGATGTACCAATAAAACTCTTAATTTCCACCGCTATTTTTTCTCCAGCAGCTAAAACTTGCTCCGCACCGAGATCAATATACATTTCCACATCACCGACTTCTATCCTTAAAGGATCATCTGTAATCACCCAACCTTCTTTTTCTAACCCTATCCTAACAGCATCATGAAAAACATCTTTAGCTGGCATTAACTTTATAAAAAATTAGACTTTTCACCCATAATTATAACATCAATTACAACAACACAATCAAAACCATGCCTAACCTTACCGACATCCCCGGAATTTCTCAAATTTGGACACGCACAAAAGGCGACCCCCGCATTAAAATTGCTATCCTTGATGGTGCTGCTGATTTAGAACGCAGTTGTTTTCAAGGGGCAAAATTTAGTCAATTTAAACCCTATTGGGCAGAAGATATCGAACTTAACGAAGAATACTATTATTATCTCAATTTATCTTTAGAATTTAACCAACAACAAAAAGACAAAAAAGACGACCCCGACCACGATAAAGAAGAATCAAAAAAAGAACGAGAGGCATTTTTTGCACCTTTCCCTCCAGCTATTAGACAACGCATTGAATTATCCAGTCATGCTACTCACATTTCTAGCACAATTTTAGGGCAACACGGCACACCTGCCCCTGGTATTGCCCCTTTATGTACAGCATTAAATATTCCTATTTCCTTCGCTAATGATGATTTTATTTCCCCTATCAACCTTACCCACGCTATTAATACCGCTTGGCAATGGGGAGCGAATATTATCCATATCGCTGCTTGTCACCCTACCCAAACCGGAGTAGCACCAGATTTATTTGCCCGTGCTGTGAAACAATGCCAAGATAATAATATGTTAATTGTTGCCCCAGGTGGTAACGATAAAGGGGAATGTTGGTGTATTCCCTCTATTCTTCCTGGTGTGATTACAGTGGGTGCAATGCGAGATGATGGCCAACCGTTTAAATTTAGTAATTATGGGGGAGAATATCAAAATAAAGGGGTAATGGCTAACGGTGAAAATATTTTAGGCGCCCAACCGGGAACAGAAGAACCTATTAGACAAAAAGGGACTAGTTGCGCTGCACCCATTGTCACAGGTATTTCTGCCTTATTAATGAGTCTGCAATTGCAACGAGGAGAACAACCCAACGCCGAAGCAGTGCGGGAAGCAATTTTAAATAGTGCTATTCCCTGTAACCCCGAAGAAGTGGAAGAACCGGAACGCTGTTTATTAGGTAAGTTGAATATTCCCGGTGCGTTTCAATTATTGACGGGAGAAAGGTTAGAACCTCACCTCCAACCCCTCTCCTATAAGGGAGTGCAAGAACCTCACCCCCAACCCCTCTCCTACGAGGAGAGAGGAGCAGGAATCTCTCGTTCCCAGGTTCTACCTGGGAATGCTACATTAGAGGCTCTGCCTCTCACTATACCGTCAGGCAGAGCCTTGGAGACGGCATTCCCAGTCGGAGACTGGGAACGAGAAACTTTAGTTATTAGCCAGGGAATTAATTCCTCAACTGATTCTATTACCCCTAGTGCAGCTTCTAAATTGGTATATGCTTTAGGAACTATTGGTTATGATTTTGGTAATGAAGCCAGAAGGGACACCTTTAAACAATTAATGCCAGCAGTGAATATGGACGGGGCAATTATCCCTGCTAATCCCTATTATAGCCGACAAATGGTTGATTACTTGTCAGTAAATCCTACGGAAGCTAAACCTTTAATTTGGACTCTCAACCAAGAATTAACTCCTATTTATGCTTTAGAACCTGTGAGCGGTTTTGCCGCAGATATCTATGAAACCCTGATTTTGATGTTAGAGGGACAAATTCAACCAGAAAACAGTGATGATTTTGTGGAACGGGTAAGTATACCTGCAAGGTTAACAGATAGAACTGTGGAGTTATTTTCTGGTCAGGTTGTGCCTGTAATTACTCTAACTAATACTAGGGGAATGTATGGCTGGAAAGTCAACAGTTTGGTAGATGCGGCTTTGCAAACTGTAATTACGGGAGAAACTGCACCAGCCCAAGAAATAGCCATGCGAAAAGCCTTAACTAGTTTCTTAAATCGAGTATACTATGATTTGCAAAATTTAGGACAATTGGCAAAAGATCGGGCGTTGAATTTTTCTGTAACTAATGCTTTTCAAGCCGCTTCTAGTTTTTCTCAAGCTATTTCTACAGGGATGCAGCTTGATAGTATTGAAGTGGAAAAAAGTCCTTTTTGTCGGATTAATAGTGATTGTTGGGATGTGAAATTAAAGTTTTTTGACCCGGAAAATGGCCGCAGAGCTAAAAAGGTGTTTTTGTTTACCATTGATGTTAGTGACAGAATTCCTGTAACTTTGGGTCAAGTTCGCTCTTGGTCTGTGCGGAAGTAAGCACGTAGTAGTCTGTCAAATTTATTTTGACGGGTTTTTGGTAGTGCGGG
>NZ_VIKY01000129.1:0-8136 GCF_009711925.1 Dolichospermum sp. UHCC 0352
CCCTGGCCGCAGGACGATAGCGACTACAATAATTAGGAGCGCATAGATAAGACCCACCTTTAATAACGTGTTTAGCAACTCCTGGCTCTCTTGGGTCAAAGCTTTCTTGTTTAGAAGGACCTTGAGGATTTGAAGTGTGACTCTTATGGTCATGACCAGGACGATACCAATCAGTAGTCCATTCCCAGACATTACCAGTAATATCATATAATCCATAACCATTAGGCTGAAAAGACCCTACAGGTGCGGTGCCAATATAACCATCTGCTTTAGTATTGAAAACTGGAAATAATCCTTGCCAGGTATTAGCTTTCTTTTCCGAGTATTGTTCACCCCAACTATAAATAGCATGATTGAGTCCCCCACGAGCCGCATATTCCCACTGGGTTTCTGTTGGTAGTGACATCTTTGCCCATTCGGTATAAGCTTTAACATCTTCATAGGCAACTTGAACAACTGGATAATTGTCTTTACCATTAATATTACTATCCGGTCCGAAAGGATGTCGCCAATTTGCACCTAAAGTCCATTTCCACCAGCTTAAATAGCGGACTCTTTTCGCTTCTGGGTCTGCCATTTGAAAGACTAAAGAACCCGGTTTTCTACTATCATCTGATAAACCAGGAAATTGATCTTTTGGTAAAGGACGTTCTGCCACTGTAATATAGCCGGTTTCTTTGACAAATTGGGCAAATTTGGCGTTAGTAATTTCATATTTATCCATACAAAAACTATTAACGGTAATATCTTCAGCAGAACGTTCTGAATCGTAGTGAGCATCTGAACCAATATTAAAAGTTCCACCAGGAATAAATACCATTCCCTCTGGACAGCTATGTTCTGGAGAAGATGCCTTGACTTCTGGGGAAAACCCGAAAAACAGGCCTATGATTAACAAGCTAAGAATTAGTGATTTTAACCAAATATTTTTCATAACTATTTTCATTTTTAAACAATACAATCTCTTGATTTAAATCTTTGTCAGGTGGATATTACTCAAGCTACTAATTACTATTAATGGTTAATAGTAATACGTTTTTTAGAGAAAATTAGGAATATCAAAGATTAATATCTGTACAAATATTCCTGATTTCTAATATTATTTACATCGCAGTGTATTCAAAAATTTAACAACCGGGTGAACTCAGTTACAAAGGTCTTTTAATTTGTCTACAATCTTGTCTAGTTGCTGAATCATTGCACTAAGCTCCGATGGTATTGAAGTTTTTGCAACTTTACTTTTTGAAGCTGATAGTCGCGGTGGATTTTTTTCAAAAATCGTCTTAAAGTCATCTTTCATGCTGACAACAAGCCAATTCTCATGATCCTGAGCATGGTCTAGAGATTGATTCAGAGTTTCATTATCATCTCTTGCGTAGGGAACATTATTGTAGCAATATTCACGTTCTTCATCATCGTGATTGATCAATACTATCAAAGATTTATCTTTGTCAGCACTAGTATATTGAAACATTTGGTAATCACCACTAGAATTACCCACTGCAATAATTGGTCTTTTGCCAACATGAAGTTCAATTCCTGATGGTTTACCCATTGCATCATTATACTGACATAGAATCGGTTTACGCACCAACACTCCACCATCTTGCTGATCAAACAATCTGAAGAAGGCTGAACCAATGATATTTTGAGGGGGAATACCGTAGGCTTCTTCGGCAAAAGAGCGAACAAAATGAACCTCACCACCAGAACAAATATAGACTTGAAATTCCTTTGACTGGAGATACTGGACTAACTCAATTACAGGTTTAAAAGTTAGGTCTATATATGGAGCATCAAACCTAACAAAGTCCTGACCGTCATCCTCGAAAGAAATAGAACTGTGATTCTGTTTAACAAATTCTCCAGCTTTTGTGATGTATTCATCTGTTGAGATTTGTTGGAAAGCATCAATAAGAAAACTAACCCCTTCTCGATCAATCTTTCCCTCGGAATCTTTTATTGCCTTGCGGATATTTTCAGGAAATTGACTTAAATCTGGTTTGATTACATTTCTTGCTGCTTCTTCTCCTTCAGTCTGTGACTTTATAAAGTCTGCTTGGAAATAATTAGGTCGTTCAGCCCATAAAGTTCCATCATTATCAAAAACAGCAATACGATCTTCCACTGGCACAAAATCAGGTCCTTCTGTGGTGATTTTTTCCACAAAAGTTATGATTTGTTCCTTATTCTTAGAATTATCGTTCCAAGAATTTAAAACAGTAGACATGATTATATTTCTCCTTGAATGTAGGTAAGATTTTTGTCAAGAAAATCAGGAGGATCAAGGATCAATAGCCTTTCAGAGATCCTCCTAACTTTTAATTTTGCTTACACCGTAGTGTAGTCAAAAAATTAACCACTGAGTAGACTCACTTATTAGAAATGGTTCTCAACTTGTCTACAATTTTACCTAGTTGGTCAACAACTACACCAAACTCTGATGGTAGTTTTGCTTCGCTGGGCATAACTAAAGGCTCAGATTTGGTCCCTGTCGGGTATGTCTTCTGTATGTCTTTGAGGATCTCATCCACCATGTACTTCACACTAAGAGTAGCAGGTCTTTGACGAGGAGGATATTGATCTGCCTTGAATGTATCCAAAAATTGTTTTAGACGTAGCTGCATATCACCAATTAAGAAAATTCGACGGAAACGCCAATCAACGTAATTATCGGACTCTACGTAAGCTTTCTCAAAAGGATCACGGCGTAAGTTAAATAACTTAGGAACTCTCAACTCCACAAAGGGTTCTTCCCAAACATTAAAGCCTTCTGCACGCTGCTCACTAAACAACAGTTTCCAGTCATCATAGCGCATTGCTGCTGGATAGCCGTCATCTGTGAGGTAGACGAACTGATGACGAGGTGAACAAATTGTATCAGTTGTTTCCGTATTTATGTCATGGCAGAATTCATTTGGATATTCTGTTCTTAGAGATGATCTTGTCTCTGTTAAGTACGGTAAGAAGTTGTAACCGTCTAAGTGAACACCCTTGTTTTCGTCAGCAAATTCCTCATATTTATTTGTAGGAATGGGTTCTTTAATGGTTTCTTCTCGGTCTTTGACTTTAAGAAGTTGCTGTTTGATATCTGTCACACCAGCCGCAGCCATCAAAGTTGGCACCCAGTCTAGGTGAGACATAATATCGTTAGAGACAACACCTTCAGGAATATGACCCTTCCAACGGATGATAGCTGGAATACGGAAAGCACCTTCCCAGTTAGTATTCTTTTCGCTACGGAAAGGAGTTGTACCACCATCTGGCCAGCTAAATACTTCCGCGCCATTGTCTGTGGTATAGATGATGATAGTGTTATCGTCTAAGCCTTGATCTTTGATAAATTGAACAAGTTCACCAACCTGACCATCATGTTCTACCATACCGTCTGCTTCAATCCCTTGTCCAGTTACTCCCTTAGAATCATCCTTTAGGTGGGTAAAGACGTGCATACGAGTGGTATTAAACCAGGCAAAAAACGGCTTTTCTTCGTTTTTTGCGTTTGTAATGAACTGTTTTGTGGCCCCTAAAAACTCTTCATCTACAGTTTCCATCCGCTTTTGAGTTAGGGGACCAGTATCGCAGATTCGTTGATCAAGAGTTTTTTCATTAAGCTCAGGTTTACTAGGACTTCTATCCACATACCCACCATCTGTGCATAATGATGTTGGATGAGCATCTTTACCTGCATAACTATGAAGTACACCCCTTGGACGCGCGGCATCTAAGTATGGATCCTTACCCACAGGTGGATAGTCTTCGTTCTCAGGTTCCTCTTCAGCATTCAAGTGATAAAGGTTGCCATAAAATTCGTCAAATCCATGGGCTGTGGGTAGAAACTGATCTAAATCACCAAGATGGTTCTTGCCGAATTGACCGGTTGTGTAGCCCTCAAGTTTCAGTAGGTCTGCCAGGGTTGGATCTTCTGCCTGTAAGCCAATAGTAACACCCGGTATCCCCACTTTAGTCATACCAGTACGGATGGTAGCCTGTCCAGTGATAAAGGCAGCCCGACCGGCTGTACAGCTTTGTTCACCGTAAAAATCTGTGAACCGAACCCCTTCTTTGGCAAGTTTATCTATGTTGGGGGTTCTGTAGCCCATAATACCGTCGTTATAGGCACTAATGTTGAACCAGCCAATATCGTCACCCATAATCACTAAGATATTGGGCTTTGTGGAGGTCTGAGCTAGGGCTACACCCTGACTCATAAAGGGTAAACCATCTACTAGCAATAAGGTAATTGCCAATACTGTTGTTGTCAATAGTTTAAGAAATTTTTTCATCTGTTTGCCTAGAGGCTTGACTAGTCGTTACAGAAAAGCTTATTGACATAAATTCTCCGTAACGATACTAATCTAAATCGTATAACGTCAAGTATACAACAGTGATAATCATGGCATTTTAGGTAACAAATATTTCAATACCCTACAGTTCGAGTATTGAAATATTTGTTTATGCTTGGTATCAAGATAGAACTTTAGCGTTATTTATCGTCAATGAATATTCCAAAAGTCCTACTTTTTCGCACCTCAATAAACGCCATTATTGGTCAAATAATTGAATTTATATGGGTTATACTCACTCAATCTCCAATTTATGACCTACTTAACAATTTGAGTTAATATACTCCTGGGCAAAATTTACACAACAATTCACTACTCTGTATTAATAAATGTGAATTTACTTGTGTGGTCAGGGAACAGGGAACAGGGAACAGGAAAGACAGAATTGATACCTACTGAGTCATGGCTACGCCACGCAAGCTATCAAAAATCAGGCGTTGCTGAAACCAGGTATGAATTTAGGTGTAGAGACCTTCCATGGAAGGTCTCTACAAGGGTTTTGAAATCATCAAAAATCATTTTCATACCTCAAATCAGCAACGCCAAAAATCAAATAGAAGTCCTATAGAAGTAAAAACTATAATCGCTTATAAATTGTAGTGAGGATCTATTTAACGTCTCTACATTCTTTTTCGGAGATGTCTATTGTTAATTAACCAGAACTGAATCACAAAGATTTTCTAAGCCTGTGGCAAAATTTAGTAAAGTTGTCATACAATTATTATTCTTAAGCATGACTGTAACTATTCCTAATCTCCCCAGTCTTTACGAAGCCTTTGCCACAGAAGCCAAATGGCAAAAATTCTGGGAAGACAACCAAGTTTATAAAGCTGACCCCAACCACAAGGGCGAACCTTACTGCGTCGTTATCCCTCCACCTAACGTGACTGGCAGTTTGCACATGGGTCACGCCTTTGAAGGGGCTTTGATTGATACCCTTGTCCGCTACCACCGCATGAAGGGACGGAACACCCTGTGGCTACCGGGAACTGACCACGCCAGTATTGCAGTGCAAACGATTTTAGAAAAGCAACTCAAAGCCGAGGGCAAAACTCGCCATGATTTAGGGCGGGAAAAGTTCCTAGAACGGGCTTGGCAATGGAAGGCGGAATCTGGCGGCACAATTATTAATCAGTTAAAACGCTTAGGTGTATCCGTAGACTGGACGCGGGAACGCTTTACTTTAGATGAAGGTTTATCAAAATCTGTTTTAGAAGCATTTATTCGCCTCCATGAAGAAGGATTAATTCATCGTAGTAATTATTTAGTCAATTGGTGTCCCGCTTCTGGTTCGGCTGTGTCTGATTTGGAAGTAGAACCCAAAGAGGTCAATGGGAATCTGTGGTATTTCCGTTATCCCCTCAGCGACGGTTCTGGCTTTCTGGAAGTGGCGACAACTCGCCCCGAAACCATGTTAGGTGATACAGGTGTGGCTGTTAACCCCCATGACGACAGATATAAACACCTGATTGGGAAAACCGTAACTTTACCAATTATGAACCGGGAAATCCCCATTATTGGTGATGAATTGGTGGACGCGACTTTTGGCACAGGTTGCGTTAAGGTGACTCCAGCCCATGACCCCAATGATTTTGAAATGGGTAAACGTCATGATTTGCCGTTCATTAATATTATGAATAAGGACGGCACACTCAATGAAAATGCTGGTGATTTTCAGGGACAAGACCGCTTTGTGGCACGGAAAAATTTAGTAGCCCGTTTAGATGCTGAAGGTGTTTTAGTCAAAGTTGAGGAATATAAACATACAGTACCTTATAGCGATCGCGGAAAAGTCCCTGTTGAACCTCTGCTTTCTACCCAATGGTTTGTCAAAATCCGCCCCCTGGCTGATAAAACTTTAGATTTCCTCGATAACCAAGATTCCCCCGAAATTGTCCCCCAACGTTGGCATAAAGTTTATCGTGATTGGTTAGTAAATCTGCGTGATTGGTGTATTTCTCGCCAGTTGTGGTGGGGGCATCAAATCCCCGCTTGGTATGCTGTCAGCGAAACTGAAGGAGAAATTGCCGATTCCACACCTTATTTTGTCGCTCGTAATGAAGAGGAAGCGTTAGAAAAAGCCAAAGTCCAATTTGGGGAAGATGTGAAATTAGTTCAAGACCCCGATGTTTTAGATACTTGGTTTTCTTCGGGACTGTGGCCATTTTCTACTTTAGGTTGGCCGGAAGAAACCGAAGATCTAGCCACATATTATCCTACTGCTACCCTCGTTACTGGTTTTGATATTATCTTTTTCTGGGTCGCCAGAATGACAATGATGGGAACACATTTTACCGGAAAAATGCCGTTTAAAACTGTGTACATTCATGGTTTGGTCAGAGATGAAAATAATAAGAAAATGTCGAAATCGGCAAATAATGGCATTGATCCTTTATTGTTGATTGCCAAATATGGAACTGATGCTTTACGCTATACCTTAATTAAGGAAGTTGCTGGTGCAGGTCAAGATATTCGCTTAGAATATGACCGTAAAAAAGATGAATCTATTTCGGTCGAAGCTTCTCGCAATTTTGCCAATAAGTTGTGGAATGCTGCCCGATTTGTGATGATGAATTTGGATGGACAAACTCCAGCCCAATTAGGTCAACCAGTTCCCACAGAATTGAGTGATAAGTGGATTGTTTCCCGTTTCAACCAAGTTGTTAAACAAACAAATCATGACATTGATAATTATGGTTTAGGGGAAGCAGCAAAAGGACTTTATGAATTTATTTGGGGTGATTTCTGTGATTGGTATATTGAATTAGTTAAATCCAGATTACAGAAAGATGCAGAACCCACATCTCGCAAAGTTGCCCAACAAATTATCGCCTACATTTTAGAAGGGATTTTAAAATTACTCCATCCCTTTATGCCCCATATTACTGAGGAAATTTGGCAAACTCTCACTCAACAACCCGCAGAAAATCCTCAACTTTTACCTTTACAAGCATATCCTGAAGCCGATGATAATCTGATTGATTCAGCTTTGGAAACACAGTTTGATTTATTAATTGGCACAATTCGCACAATTCGCAATTTACGGGCAGAAGCAGATATTAAACCAGGGGTAAAAATTACTGCAAATTTGCAAAGTGAAAGCGCAAGTGAAAGATTTATTCTCACTGCTGGACAGACTTATATTCAAGATTTAGCCAAAGTGGAAACTTTAACAATTGTTGATGTTAATCCTGTTGTGATTCCCGAAGAGATTGCAAAAACTGAAGATAATAAATATTGGGGTGGAATCAAGATCATTGCTTTAATAGTTGTCGCCCTTATTAGCTTAAAAGTAGCTATATTTGTGGGAAATACTGCGTTAGATATTCCCTTCTTTGGAACCAGCTTTGAAATAGTTGGTTTGGGTTATGTAGGTTGGTTTATTATCCGCTATTTACTCAAATCTGAAGCAAGAGAAGAGTTATTTGCAAAATACTTTCCACCCAGTGAAACACCAATTGAACCAGAATTACCACCAACCGTACTCCAGGAAAAAGAAAATTCTATTGCTGGTGTTATCGGGACTGTACAGGTAGTAATTCCCTTAAAAGGAGTTGTAGATATTGAAGTCGTTCGTGCGAAACTGGAGAAAAGCTTACAAAAAGCCGAAGCAGAAGTGGAATCTTTAAGTGCGAGATTAAGCAATTCTAAGTTTGTGGATAAAGCCCCCGCAGATGTAGTACAGACTACAAGAGAGACTTTAGCAGAAGCACAAAAACAAGCGGAAATTTTACGCATACGTCTAGAGACGTTATCGTAGATGGTGATTGGTGATTGGTGATTGGTGATT
>NZ_VIKY01000130.1:0-31163 GCF_009711925.1 Dolichospermum sp. UHCC 0352
TCCCCGACGCGGGGAGAGGCTTTGAAACCCCCATTCCCTTGTAGGGAAGGGGGGAAGGGGGGTTAGGTTTCTGGAGATTATCGGTTTCATCTAATACTTTTCAAACAACCTCTAAAGTTGCCGTTCCTGATAATGCTGATAAAGAAAAGATTCACCGCGATTTTACTCAAAATTATCAATTAGCATTAGCAGCAGTTGAAGAAAAATATAAAGCACAATTACAAGCTAAAGATAATGAAATAGTTATTTATCGCCAACAAAGTGCAGAGATGACAGAAATTGTTAAACTATTAGCTAATAAACCTATAAATGTTCAAGTTGATAACAAAGTGGAGAATAAAAACATGACTAACGATTCTAGCCGTAAAGTTGAAATTGGCAGTATCGGCGGAGATTTTAACGCCAGTGGACAAGCTTTGAATCTAGGTGAAATCAGTGGTACAGTCACAAATACGATTAATGAATTACCATCTGGACCTGAACCCGATAAACCAGGAATTAAGGAATTATTGACACAATTAAAAACAGCAATTGAAGCTGATACTGATTTAAAACCTAAAGACAAAGAAAAGGCACTAAAACAAGTCAAAGCTTTAGCAGAAGCCGCCCAAAATCCTCAAGAAAAACAGGATTTAGCAGATACAGCAATTACAATGTTAAAAGGAGTTGTTAGCAACTTACCAACTGCGGCAAAATTGGTTGAAGAATGCGGTAAATTATTGCCGATAATTTCTGGTTTTTTAGGTTTAAGTTAAAACGTATTTTCTAACCACCCTGTTCTGAAAATATCGTTAAAATGGGAGGTAGAACCTCCCGGAAAGCATTCCCAGTCGGAGACTGGGAACGAGGAATAAATGGAGATTAATTAAGAGGTATGAATCATGACTGCTGTAATTTTACAAATACCACAATCACTAAAATTCACAGATGATAAATTTGTGGAAATGGTCGCTGCTAATAAAGATTTACGTTTAGAATTATCGGCTCAAGGAGAATTAAGTATTATGTCACCAACAGGAGGAGAAACGGGAGATAGAAACCTAGAATTAGGTGGACAAGTTTGGTTTTGGAATCGCCAAAATGGGTTAGGAAAGGCTTTTGATTCTTCTACAGGTTTTAAATTACCTAATGGCGCTACCCGTTCCCCTGATGTGTCTTGGATAAAAATAGAAAGATGGAATGCACTCACACCAGAACAAAGAAAAAGGTTTCTGCCTTTATGTCCTGATTTTGTGATTGAGTTGGTTTCTGAAAGCGATGATTTAGCAGATACTCAAGCCAAAATGCGGGAATATATTGCCAATGGTTTGCGGTTAGGTTGGTTAATTAATCCTAAAGATAAACAAGTAGAAATTTATCGCCCAAATCAAGAAATAGAAGTTTTACAATCTCCTGCAAATTTATCTGGAGAAAATGTATTACCAGGATTTATTTTAGATTTGCAACCGATTTTTTCATGAAACATATAGCGGTTATTGGTCAGATGCCATACAATTGAGGGCGCAGACCCTGCGCCCCTAGGTTCTGCTGTACTTGGCATAATTGGGACTCAAGACCCAAATATTTTAAAATTTAGCTTTTTTCACTATCAGGGAGAAATCCACACCCTAAATTGGGTGAGCATCGCGTTAGGATGTAATACATTAACGGCATAGTTTCAGGCGATTAGTTGCTATGGATATTTCTCACCTCAAGGCTGTGCAAGCCCCCTATTCCGGCGATAGTTCCTACCGGACACCGCCGCCAGATTTACCGTCCCTACTATTAAAGGAACGGATTGTGTATCTGGGTATGCCACTTGTTCCGTCTGTTACGGAATTAATCGTCGCTCAATTGCTGTATTTGCAGTCCGATGATCCCGAAAAACCAATTAAAATCTACATCAACTCTACAGGTACTTCTGGTTACAGTGGCGAACCTATCGGTTTTGAAACCGAAGCCTTCGCTATCTATGACACTATGAAATATATCAAGCCTCCTATCCACACCATTTGTATTGGTTCGGCTATGGGTATGGCTGCGATGATTCTTAGTGCTGGGACAAAAGGCTGTCGTGCTAGTTTGCCCAATTCTTCCATTATCCTGCATCAGCCGAAAAGCTACGCCCAAGGACAGGCGACGGATATTCAAATTCGTGCTAAGGAAGTTTTGGCAAATAAAGCTTCAATGCTGGAAATTCTAGCCCGGACGACTGAACAAGACATGGCGAAAATTAGCAAGGACATGGATCGTCTTTTCTACATGACTCCCGACCAAGCTAAGGAGTATGGTTTGATTGACAGGGTTTTTAGGAAGGAAGAACTCGCTAATCTCCCACTCCCTGTAAGTGTGCTTTAAATAGGTAATTGGTGATTGGTGATTGGTAATTGGTAAGAAGATATAGCTTCATCTGACCACTAACCACTGACCACTGACCACTAACCACTGACCACTGACAACTAACAACTGACTAATTACAAACGGAGTACCGCAAATGCCTATAGGCGTGCCTAAAGTTCCTTACCGGATGCCCGGTGGACAATATACAGATTGGATTAGCATTTATGACCGTCTTTATCGGGAGAGAATTATTTTCTTGGGAAGAGATGTGGATGACGAAATTGCTAACCAAATTATTGCTGTCATGCTGTATCTGGATTCCGATGATCCTGGGAAGGATATTTATTTATATATCAATTCCCCCGGTGGGATGGTGACATCTGGTTTGGCAATTTATGACACCATGCAACACATTAAGTCTGATGTGGTGACAATCTGTGTCGGTTTGGCTGCTTCTATGGGATCTTTCCTGTTGGCTGCGGGGACAAAGGGTAAACGCATGGCCTTACCTCACTCCCGGATTATGATTCACCAACCTTCTGGGGGAACTCGCGGACAAGCTTCTGATATCGAAATCGAAGCTAGAGAAATTCTGCGAATTCGGAGTCAGTTAAATCAAATTTATGCTGATAATACTACTCAACCTTTAAGCAAGATTGAAAAAGACATGGATCGTGACTTTTTTATGTCTGCTCAAGAGGCTAAGGAATACGGTTTAATTGATCGTGTGATTGAAGAACGTATTTAAATAGGGGAAAATAATTCAAAATTCAAGATGTAAAATTCAAAAGTATGAATTACTCATTTTGAATTTTTAGTTTTGAATTTTGAATTTAAGTCAAATGAAGCAACATGGATCTTGAAGATTATTATCGGATATTGGGTTTAAGGTCGGGAGTTTCTTTTGCTGATGTGAAAGCGTCCTATCGCCGATTGGTTCAGCAATATCATCCTGATATCAACCCAAATGATCTCAAAGCGAAAGACAAATTTATTGCGGTGACTGAGGCTTATAAGTTTCTCCAAACTGTTTTACCACCGGAGGAAATTAAGTCTCGGACTAATGTGAAAACTGATGTTTCTAGTGCTAGAGAAGTGCAAACTCAACCAGCAGCACCGAAAGCAACGGTTATATCTCATCCACCCAATTTAGAGGATATAGAACAACGGTTAAAGTGGAAGACTTATGAGCAGTTACAGCGATTTTTACAGGAAAGACGTTTTCCCCAGGCGATCGCTTTAGCAGAGGCTTTAATGGCGCGTTTACCAGGGGATGCGGAGGTGCGTCAATGGTTAGCGATCGCTTATCAAATCTGGGGAAGAGCTTTAATTACGCAAAAACAACTCCCAAAAGCCAGAATTTATCTGAAAAAAGCCTTAAAAACTGACCCGTACAATAAAACTTTATGGTCTGAAATTCAGCAAGATTTTCAACGTTTGGAATTGAAGCTTTAGTAATGGGTAATGGGTAATGGGTAATGGGTGATTGGTGATTGGTAAGAGTTTATTATTGATTCATTCTTGATTTTTTAATTGTTTATTTCTCTGCGTGGATGTAATCTACAAAGTAGAATTTAGGAATGAGCGAAAATTTCAACCAACTGTAAGCACCTAAACCTAAAAGTGCAGTAATTAGCAGTGGCAAACCTAGCTGTAACCGCCAATGATCTGGTAATACAGCTACCCCAGATATAACAATTACAAAATATACTAAAAGTCCTATTTGCAACCTTTCTAGATTTTTAACTGCGGTTCGACAACTACTACAATGCTGGGTATGTTGTTTATATCTATCCAACATTTCCCCATGATTATCATTAATAGGTGTAGGTTCACTCACATTAATTCCTACTTCATGCCAAGGCAATTTACCCTGACAATATTTATCAAACCAATTACGAAATTCAATTACTAATTTATCAGCATTTGTTGGTAACTTATAAGCAGTTTTCCAACTTTCATGTAATTGTTTCTTCTGCAATAAATACTCTTGCTGATTTAGTAGCATCATATCCCCATCTAATACTAGATTTCTTTCATGAATATGATTCCACCAACGAGGAATAAAGCGATGTAAAGTCTTAGCAAAATTGCGGGAAAATTGAGCAACTATTCTTGATTTACCAGGAGATACAGGAATAGCATACACCAGTAAACCTAATTTTTTGCCAGTATTACCAAGACTAATTGCATATTCTAATCTACAAGGTGGTTCAAATGTAATTGTTGTGGGTAAACCTCTCGCAATATCTACTTCAATTAAATCCATGGTTGATTTAACTATGTTAATAGGTATAGGTTGAGCTTTGTCTCTATTACCTTGGACTCCATGATGAGCAAAAGGGACATGACTAGGATCTGCAACATTTTCTATTAATGTTTGCCAATCGTATTCCAAATCACGAACATAATTCGACCACACAAATCCTTTTTCTGCATCTATTTGGGGTGATAAAGGTAAAGGTGTATGTTCAGCTATTGTGGCTGTTTTCTCATCTGGCCAAACCCAAAGTATATCCTGTTGTTGACGCACAGGAAAGGAAATAACACAAAAATTTCCTTGATTTTTGGCAATAATTTCTGGGTTTTCTGCTTGGGGAACACGCTGACAAATACCATTTTCATTAAATTCCCAACCATGATAACTACACATTAAGTTACCTGTTTTAGTTTCTATTCTACCTTCGCTTAATGGTGCGAGACGGTGGGGACATTGATCTAAAAATACTCGATAGGTTTCTGATTTAGTAGGTTTCCAAATTACTAATCTTTTTCCTAATAAGGTGATGGGTTTAGGTTTTTGCGGTTCTAAGTCTTCTAGGGGAATAAGTGGATACCAGTGTTGAAAAAAGTTAAATGCAGATTGCATATTGCTTTTTAGAGATAAGACAAGTACACTACTGATGATATACTGTCATTATAATTTTAATTTATCGAACTATTCAAATTCACCATGGCCAATCCCTTTTTTCCAGGTAAACCAGTTGCTCCAGAACATTTTGTCAGCCGCACATCAGAAATTAACTTTGCTTGTGACCAAATCTCTAACCGTAGTCATTGTGCTATTTGGGGTGGACCTGGAATGGGTAAAACCTCATTTTTGCGGAAACTTGCTTCTGAACAAACATTGCAAGAACACGGCATAGACACATCTAAGGCTGTAATTGTATTACTCAATTGCCAAAATATCATTCCCTTCACTCCTGCTGGTTTTTGGCGCGAAGCCTTAACCTTGCTATGTGATCAATTAGACAGTGAACCACAATTACAAGCGGAAATTAAACCCTCACTGGAAAGAACAGTTACTAATGATAGTTTACGTCAAGCAATACGGAGATTAGGCAGAAAAGGTAAATTCTTATTGTTGTTGGTAGATGATTTTGATGTAGCTTTAGTCAGCAATGATCAATACACAGAAGCGGAAATGGGAACATTTTTAGCCCAGTGTCGTAGCTTGGCTGTTCACGCAGAAGAAGCTCAATACTTATCAATGATTGTTACTTCACTTGAACCCCTGAGTAAACCTGGACCTCCACTTAATCCCAAAGCTTCTCCCTGGTACAATCACTACTTATTTCAATCTTTGAAACTATTTACTACTGGCGAATTAGTTCAAGTCTTGAATATTATTAGACCCCCAACATTACGTGGTGAAATTATCAATATTACAGGTGGACATCCGACTTTAGTACAAACTGCTGGTTTCTTGCTATGGGGACAGATACAACCCGGTAATACGCCTGATATTAAGACATTTGCTAGGGATTTTGAAAGAGATACACAACATATTTTCCAAACTATTTGGACAAGGTGTAATCCTACAGAACAGGCTTTATTGATGCTGATAGCCTTGTTAGATGTAGATGGTCATATAGCAGATAAAAAGTTTAATTTGAATGGTATAGGACGTATTCTTAGCCAACATAGACGCTGGTTAGGTGAATTAGAAGATAGGGGTGTTATTATTTCCAGTTCTACAGAAACAGGAAAATTTTACTCTTTCACCTTATCACTGATAAAAAAATGGGTTACAGAGGAAATTTTGAATACTTCAGATAATCTAATTAGAGATAGAGAAAAAGAATTTCTCAATCTGATTAGTCATGGACAAATGAAACAAGTAGGAGGGTTTATTAGCTGGGTAAAAAATAATCCTGATACAGTTCAAACTTTGTTAGATTGGATTAGTAAGGTGTTACCCTTCTTTCCTAAATAGATTTCTTAATAGAGAAGTTGACTATAACTTCTCTATTACGTTTATAAAAAGTGATTAATCTCAATTCAAGTTTATAAATAGTGAGAGCATAAAATATGACTACAAGCAAACCGCCAGAACTACCAAAAAACCCTTATATAATAGGTCGCCCACTGTTTAGAAATGAAACGTTATTTGGACGTGAAGATATATTCAGTTTCATTAATGATAATCTAGCACAAAATGTCCAACTAACTTTATTTTACGGACAACGACGAGTTGGCAAAACCTCGATACTTGGACAAATTCATCACAGGATTTCAGAAACTATTTCAGATAAATTTATTGTTATTAGTTTTGATTTTCAACATCACGCAGATTCATCTCTTGAAAATATTTTACACTATATGGCAGGAAAAATCTTAGAAACCACAGAAATAACTGATGAGTTTCTAGCGAGTTTAGCAGATTATATAACATCTCATATTGATATTTTTTATATTCAATTTTTGCCAACTATTTATGAAAAACTAGGTGATAAAAGATTAGTTTTTCTTTGCGATGAATTTGATGTTTTAAGTGACTCAAATGCCAGGCATATTATCCAATTACGAGAACTACACGAAGGACTATTTATTATTCCAGTTATAGGTAGGAATATCTCAAGATTAGCACCAAACTCACAATTGATTTCTTTATTGCGTGAAGGACTATATAATAAAATCAGTTTTTTAGATAGAAGACATAGTGAAAAAATAATTACTCAAGATGGTACAGTAGCTTTAACATATCAGCCAGAAGCAATAAACGCTATTTTTCATTTATCCGGAGGACATCCTTATTTTATTCAAGTTATTTGCTTTGCTCTTTATAATCTAGCAAAAGAACGCCATAACATTAGCCCAGGACCTAATGCTTTAATCATAACTCATGGAAATGTTGAAAGTATTGTAGATACAGCACTTGAAATGGCTCACGGTGCTTTAGATCTCTGGGAGGGATTGACTCCCGAACAACAAGTTATTCTTTCCGCAGTAGCAGAAGCTCAACAGATAGCTATTGCAGAAAATCAATCTATTCCTGAACAACCACTAACCCTATTAGAAAAATATGGCATAGTGTCAACGCCAGATTTGAGAGACGCGCACACACAATTAGTTGAATATGAATTTTTAGATGATACACAATGTCAAGTAAAAATAGAATTAGTTCGTCGGTTATTATGCAGAAGACATCCATTAGCAGAGGAAATTAGGAATCTAGAAAACATTAACATAAATGATGTTGAGAGTCTGCATTTAATAGCAGTACATCAACCTCAAGCAGCATTGCAACTTTATGAACAAGCATTAAAATTTAATCCTAATAACTTTACAACTGTAACATCTTTAGCCGCCGAATATTTAAAGATTGAAGGTTTAAGTATTTCAGACCTCGATAAAGCCTGTGAACTTTACAACCGAGCTTATTCGTTTTATGCTATTAATCATGATCATCGCTTAGATAATGTTTTAGAGCCTTTATTGACTATAGCTGAAGAATATTCAGCAAATGGCAATTTTGACCAAGCTATAGAGGTTTACACAAGAGCTTACGAAATTGATCAAGAACGTAGCAAAAACGGACTTTTGAACACAAGAGAAAGATATATACATAAGTTGATAGTTAATGGAAAACGGACTGAGGCAATACAACAGTGTGAGTTAATGCTGGAAATTGATCCTAGTAACGAATTTGCTAGAGAAAGACGAGAAGAAATTAATGCCCTTATGACAAACACTAATCTACCACCTCAAAAAGAAGATACAACACCTAAAAAGAAAACTCCTACAGCAAATATAAATTGGCAAAAGAAAACTCCTACAGCAAATATAAATTGGCTGAAGTGGGGGGTAACTGGTATCGCAATTGCAGTTGTGAGTTTAGTTATTTCTCCAGGTTTCAAAACTTGTCCAGCAGGGGAAAAGAAAGAATTTGGAGTTTTTTGTGTAGCAGATAATAGTAGAATTAGTAGAGGCGAAAGAACCCTATTTCCTACCACTGTTAATAGATTTCGTGATCAAGGTCTTCAGGCTTTCCAAAAAGGCAATTATGAACAAGCAGCAGATTTATTTAAACAAGCTATACAGGCAAACAGAAATGACCCAGAAGTAGTAATTTATTATAACAATGCCCTAGCTCGTAAGGCAGGTTCTCCTTTTACCCTAGCAGTAGTCGTACCAATAGGTACAAATTCAAGTGATTCTCAAGAAATTTTACGTGGTGTAGCGCAAGCACAGGATCAATTTAATAGAAACAACGGCTTGACAGGTAGACTACTAGAAATTGTCATTGCTAATGATGATAACAAGAAACAAGCTCAACAAGTAGCTCAACAATTAGTCAAAGATACTTCAATACTGGGAATAATTGGACATAATTCTAGTGATGCTACCAAGGAGGCATTACCAGAGTATGAACAAGCTGGATTACCAATTATTTCCCCAACCAGCACTAGCGTTTTACTCAGTAACTCAGTTTTCTTCAGAGCGGTTTATTCTGATGCAAGTGGAGGTCAAAAACTAGCTGAATATGCTTATAAGAATTTACAATCAAAAAAAGCAGTAATTTTTGCCAATCCGAATAGCCCCTATAGCAATAGTATCAGAGAGATATTCACAAATCAATTTGAAAAATTAGGGGGTGAGGTAATTCGTAAACCGATGATTGATTTAACTGCTACTACATTTGATGCTGAGAAAGAAGTAGCCAAAAGCGTATATGGTGATAAAGTAGAAGTAGCTTTCTTGTTCCCAGATACACAAAGCACTGGTATTGCCATTAACATTGCTAAGGAGATTAGCTCTAGGAACGAAAGACTCAGAAATAGTCCCCAAAATTCGCCAATACGAGAACTAAAAATACTAAGTGGAGATACTCTTTATAGTAATGAAACTTTAGTTACAGGTGGCAAGGGTGTGGAGGGTTTAATAATTGTCATACCCTGGTTTAGAGAAACATCACAAGCTAAATCTTTTGCCCAAACATCAGATAAAATGTGGGGAGGAGGTATTAGTTGGCGGACTGCGACCAGCTATGATGCAACTCAGGCTTTTATTAAAGCTTTATCTAACAATCCATCACGGACTACAGTATTAGAACAGTTAAAACAAGTTAAGATTAATAGTAGTGAAACATCAGGTTATCCACTCCAGTTTACAAAAGAAAGAGAACGTCAAGGTGAATCTATTCTTGTGCAAATTAAAGATGGTAAATTTGTAGAAATTAAATAAGAGGTTTCACTGATGAAATTAATACTAATGATGAAATTAATACTACTAATAAGGCTAAGACTACTGATGAAATTAATACTTAAAATGTGTTATAATAGTGGTTTTTCAGAGGTATTATGAAAAGATGATTACTTTTCCCAAGCACCAAAGGAATCCTTATATTGTTGGCCGTCCCATTGACCAACAACTTTTGTTTGGACGGGAGGATGTGTTTTCCTATATTACCACTCATCTTCAACAGCACCGACAAATCATTGTATGCTATGGGCAAAGACGTATTGGTAAGTCATCTGTCCTGAAAAATATCCCTCAAAAATTGCAGGATTTGAATGAGTTTGTTTTTGTTGCGTTTAGTTTAGAATATTACTATCAAGAACCACTAGGCAAGATTTTAGCAGATTTAGCGCAACAAGTGGTTAGTGACCTGTTTTTAGATGAAGAGAATATAAAATTACCTGAAATTACAGACCTAGAATCTGATCATCAAGTTTTTTTAAATGAATTTTTGCCCCAGGTGTATCAATTAATAGGAAATAAAAACATAGTCTTTTCCCTGGATGAATTTGATGTATTATTAAATCACCAGAACACAAAATTATCAAACTCTTTTAATGAATTTGTTACTCAAACAATTAGCAGTGACAATAAACTATTTTTCATTTTATTTATAGAACAAAAATCACTAAATAATCTGAAAATAAGTCAGATATTTAGTGATGTACCTGTGACAGAAATCGGACTGTTAGATGAAAGTAATGCCAGAAAACTGATTATTGAACCAGCCAAAGATGTTTTAGAGTATGAAGAAAATGCCATCAAAACCATTTTAAATCTATCAGCAGGACATCCTTATTTTATCCAAGTGGTATGTTTTGCTATTTTTAGTAGAGCGCGAGAAAATGATAATTGTCAAGTTAATAAGGAAGACGTAGAAAATATTATAAATAAAGTAATTGAATTAGCTGAAGCTGGTTTAGCTTGGTTTTGGGATGGATTTTCTATTCCAGAAAAAATTGTTTTTTCTGCAATTGCAGAATCTCAACAAACTTCAGAAAATTATTTACAATTAATAACAAGATTAACACGTAATCTGGACAATAAGTTAATTACAGAAATAGTTACAGAAACAGAGCAGGAATTGAAGGATAATGGGTTTCTGGATGAAATAGCAGGGAAAATAAAAGTTAAAATAGAATTAGTTCGTCTTTGGATTATACAACATCACCCTCTAAGAGAAGAAATTCACGAATTAGATCAGTTAAACTTTGATCAAAAAAAAAGTCATAGTGATCTAGAATCATACCATCTAGAATTATACCATCCAGCATCCAAAACAGAAGTCGGTGATCAAAATAATAATATAGTTGAAAATCAAGTCCAATCTCAACATAAAATAATCAAAAAAACAGAAAATAATTCATTAGCTGCTTGTATAAGAGCTACAGATATAAGAGGTATAAGGACGTTAAGTAACAGTCCCAAAAATTCTCCAGTAGTTACTTTACAAAATCCTAAGCTGATTATTGTAGCAGCAATAGCTACCTTATCATTAATTATTTCTAGTATTCTATTAGTTAAATCTACCCAGCCATGTCCAGTAGGTGAAAAAAAAGAATTTGGAGTTTTTTGTGTAGCAGATAATAGTAGAATTAGTAGAGGCGAAAGAACCTTATTTCCTGCTAATATTAATACTAATACATTTCGTGATCAAGGCATTCAGGCTTTCCAAAGAGAAAATTATCAACAAGCTGCGGATTTCTTTAAAAAAGCCATAGAAGCAAACAGAAATGACCCAGAAGTAGTAATTTATTATAACAATGCTCTGGCGCGTAAGGCAGGTTCTCCTCTTACCTTAGCGGTAGTTGTACGAAGTCCTGAAGGGGTATTACGTGGAGTAGCTCAAGCACAGGATCAATTTAATAGAAACAACGGTTTGGCACGTAGACTACTAGAAATAGTTATTGCCAATGATAACAACGATCCAAAACAAGCTCAAGAAATAGCTCAACAACTGGTTAAAGATAATTCAATATTAGGAGTAATAGGACATAATTCTAGTGATACTACCAAGGAGGCATTACCAGAGTATGAAAAAGCCGGATTAGCACTTATATCTCCTACCAGCACCTCCATTTTGTTACTCCAGAATCCAGTTTTTTTTAGAGTTGTTTATTCCGATAAAGCTGCGGGAAAAGCACTGGCTGAATATGCTTTTAATAACCTGAAAGTGAAAAGAGTAGTTGTGTTTATAAATCCTCAGAATATTTATAGTAATAGTATCAGAGAGGTATTTACCAATCATTTTGAGAAACTAGGAGGTAAGGTAGTTCGTAAGATTGATATAACTTCCAGTTCATTTGATGCAAAGAAAGAAGTAGCTGAAAGTGTAGATATTGATAAAGCACAAGCAGCCATACTATTGCCAAATACACAAATTACTGATATTGCTATTAAGATTGCTAAGGAGATTACCAATAAAAATAAGCAACTCAAGACCCAAAATCAGACCCAAAAAGTGGAAATACCAGAATTAAAGATGTTAGGTGGAGATAGTCTTTATAAAAGAACAACTTTAGAGAGAGGTGGTAAAAATGTAGAGGGTTTAATAATGGCAGTTCCCTGGTTTGAAGAGCAACCAGAAGCTAAAACCTTCGCTCAAAAAGCAAGAAATCAGTGGGGAGTAGATATTAGTTGGGCAACAGCAACTAGCTATGATGCTACTCAGGCTTTTATTAAGTCTCTATCTGGGAATTCGACAAGAACTACAGTATTAGACAGCTTGCAAAATGTTAATCTTCCTAGTGAGAAAACATCAGGTTCTCAACTTGAGTTTACACCAGAAAGAGAACGTGAGGGTAAGGCTGTACTAGTGCATATTAAGAATGGTAAATTTACAATGATTTCCGATAAGTAAATCAGGTGATGAGAAAATTGTATGTCTGATTCTGTAATTACTGTGACTGTAAAGTTATTTGCGATTTATCAAGAGGTTTATGGTGTAAACGAATTATTGTGGGATTTTCCTGATGGTACACCAGTTCAAGCGGTGTGCGATCGCCTAATTTCCGAACACCCAAAATTAAGCAAATGGCGAGAAATAACCCGATTTGGCGTGAATTTACAATTTGTTGCACCAGATACTATTCTCCAAAATGGTGATGAGGTGGTTTTAATTCCTCCAGTCAATGGTGGTTAATGAGGATATATGCAAATACATTCACAAGAAATTAAAGATGATTAAATTAATTTTTACAACAATTTTCATAGTTTTCCTCACAGCTTGTACTACTATTGCCTTATCTCCAACACCGGAATTAGTGCAAAAAGCGATCGCCCTGCAACTGGAACAAACCCAACAGCAACTTAACCAACAGCTAGATTTAAACTTCCAACAATTTAATATTCAGCGCATATCTATTACTCAACAACAACCCCTCACCATTGAAAACTTACCAGCTTATCGGGTACAGGGAAATTACGACTTTACCGTAAAACTACCAAAACGCAGTTTTAAACAACTTGAAAAACCCTTTGAAGTTTATCTACAAATTCAAAAAGAAGGTAAAAGTTGGCGGTTATTAATACCAGAAAAAACCCATCAAGATCCTCAATCAAAATGGCAGAGTTACTTAATTCTTTAATTGGATTATTTTTGATTATGGTAATGATCTTATCGAAAATATAAAATAATTTTATATCTTGACATAACCTATCTGCACCAAAATAAATGTACATTAGCTGATATAATCAAGATTCTAACCCCATTAAAAATCGGCGTTGCTGATAGCCTGCGTGGCGATAGCCATATTGAGGTATGAAACTAAAAACTCAAAATCTAAAACTTTGCGTCTTTGCTCCTTTGCGACTTTGCGCGAAACAAAATTCATACCGCCATTATGCAACGCCCAAAAATATATCAATCTCAGATTCAACCTGTGATATATGCTGGTTTAAGGTTAGACTCTAAATATATAGGAAAAAAATACTTCTTTCCTTAATTATTGTAAAATTCACTTAACAAACAAAGATTTAGTTTGAATAAGTGTCATCTAATACAAAGGAGAAATAAAAATGACAGAAAATAATCAGGATAATATCAGTAATACTGAAGAAACTTCTCAAGGAACAATCATAGTTGCTGGAATGCGTCCCATTACCACCGGGACATTACAAGTAGTTGATACCTTCAACTCTATGGGGATTCGTCCCATAGGTGCAAACACATTCCAAGTAGTTGATAGTATTAACTTGTCTGGTATTCGTCCCATTGGTTCTAGTGCCTTGGTAGTTTCTGACAACTATTCTGTCTTCGGAAATCGGCCAATAGCGCCAAATACCTTCGATGACTCCGAACTTTTGATGGGTTTTCTAGACTAATTACATTTCCAATATTTTCATCATATCAAATTCAACCTGGTTTTATGAATAAACTAGGTTGTTTTATTAGAAGGAGTCAGGAGTCAGGAGTCAGGAAGAAGAATTAGAAGGAGATAAGAATAGTCTCAAATCTGGGAAAGTGATAGCTAAATGAATAGTTTCAAAGTTTATTCCTTGCACATTATTCACATTTTATCCTTCTCAATTCATTGATTTATTTATCAAGGTTTTAGGTTTATTAAGCAAGCCCTAATTATGGCAAAATCTTCAATTTTATCAACATCTTTAAACTTTCACGAAGATTATCCATGTCCAGTATGTCACGTGGGTAAAATTTCGCAAATGTTGATGATGGAAACTATGTGTTGTGATTTTTGTAATGAAATATTTACAGTTAACTTAGAATTACAACAAGTTAAAATGCCTTCTAGAGAACCACCTTTAGTTTGGAATTGGAATGGATTAAGGTGGACTCAAGCACGATTAGGAAATGTGGAATTAGGTTGGGGTTATGGTTTGTCCGCAATTGCTTTTATTATTTTACCGACTACCTTAATAGGAATTACAGCCTATTATTTTCCTCCTCATTCTCATGTTCCGCTTTCATGGATTCCATTTATTTGGACTGTGCTAACTTTTTTGTCACACTTAGGAATTATTGTGTGGATTTTTATTGAAGTTTATCAGATTCCCATTATCGCATATTTGCGAGCTATTACCCGTTGGCGAAATGGATTAATTAGGTAGAAAAGTTATGACTCCTATTAATTTTTAATTCCTCCTTGGGGTACTAGCAAAATCCCCTCATCATCTGCTAATAAATTGTGTGCTGCTTCCAACATAGATGGCATTATTTCTTTCAAATCTTCCCGATTATTTAAGTAAGTTTTTAAAGCTGACATTGGGTCAATACTGCTACTCGCGCTTAATTCAGGAATGCGGGGTTTTGCTAACTGACTCACTAATTCGGCTTGTATAGTGTAAGTGTGCGCGACACTTAAAGCTTGGTGAAGAGAAGAGTTATCAATTAAATCCAATTGTTCTGATTTCAATTTGTAAATTAATCGCACCACATTATCTTGAATATCATATTTAGCAATTCCTTTTAATAATACTTTTTGTGGATCATCCTGCTTAGATAAATCTATCTCAATAGTCCGAAAAGTTCGCACAGGTAAAGGACAAAATTCCCAATCTGCTTTCCCTTTTTCCAAATCTATCATCACATAACCTTTGTCTTCCTTCTCTTCACTAAAATCTACCCGTTCAATACTTCCAGGATAAATTACCGGTGGGTCATTAGATTTATTTAAATTTTGGTGTTTGTGGACATGACCTAAAGCCACATAATCAAAACATGGTCTAGTTAATAAAGATAAAGGTAAGGTAAAACCTTTCCCGACTGCTAATAAACGTTCTGCACCTAAAGTGGCATTATCAGCCATTAAATGAGCTAAAAGTACAGTGGGTAAATCTGGGTCAAGACGGCGAATTTCTCCTTCGATAACTACCTCTAAACGGTCTGTCAGGAGTTGATTTACTTCAGCTAAAGAAGAACCTTGAGTTTCTTGACGAGTCATCAAAGTTGAACGAGTTAACCAAGGAAGAGTAATGATTTGCACATCTCCGCTGCGGGTAGAAATGCGATGAGTTGTTAAAGTATCACCAACCACAAACCCTGGTACTCCCAAAGTCCGATAAATATTTAAACTCGCACCTCCCAAACCCTGGGAATGTTGGTCATGATTTCCCACTAATAAGACTGTGGGGATATCTGCATCTACTAGTCGGCGAAATTGATTAGCAAAGGCTTCTTGAACATAGGGTGCAGGTGTGGCATTGGGGAAAGCATCACCACCAAATAAAACTAAATCTACATGATTGGCGATCGCTCGGTCAATACACAAAGATAATGTTTTCACAAAATCCTCCAGTCGTGTGTTTAAACCTGTGGCTGGATTAACGCGCCCGTGGCAAAAACCGCTACCAATATGAATATCTGAAAGATGGAGAATTTTCATAGTTTATTGGTTGTAGGGGTTCAGATCCCCGACTTCTTTGAGAAGTCGGGGATCTATTCTTCGATCTATTCTAAATCTAGTAGCAGTTTTTTGAAGTCACTGCTATGAGGTAAGTTATGATCCGCTAAAAATTGCTGATAAACTGATTCTTCCTCAATCTGCATTTTGATATACTCTATCTTGGGTATTGTTCCTTTTCTTAATCCAGCATATTCTAAATAACTGGAAAACTCCCATTCTTCGGGTTGCTTCACCAGTGATGCTTTCACAGGATTGAGATGAATATACTGAGAGAGGTTAACAAGATAGTCAGTTTGTGAAATATGAATACTTTGAAACCTTCCCTGAAATAATACTCCAGAACGGTTAAAACGTTTATTAATTGCTTTTGTGTAAGAAAGTGAGAGAGATTTCATAGCATCAGAAAGGGTTTCATCTCTCAGATAGACTAGAAGATGATAATGATTAGGCATTAAACAGTATGCAATAATATCTACTGAATTTTTAATTAGATGTTCTCTGATCAGTCGAAGAAAATAAATATAGTTTTCACGTTCAAAGAAAATTATTTGGCGATTGTTTCCGCGATTATAAACATGATAAAAGTTGCCAGTTTGGAGTGGAATCCTTCTTTGTCCCATAATTGGATGTTTATTCGCATTATTTCAGAGAGTTCAGAAATTTCAGATCCCTGACTTCTTTAAGAAGTCAGGGATCTAAGAGATTAAATGTGAATTCCACACTCAGTTTTTTCGCTTCCTCTCCAACGTCCAGCGCGTTCGTCTTCACCTTCACCTACTTTAGTAGTAATGGGTTCGTCGCCAATGCTAGGATAACCTTCGTCATGGAGAGGATTGTAAATTACTTTATGTTCAGCTACATAAGCCCAGCTTTGTTTACGAGTCCAATTAGCTAGAGGGTTGATTTTTAATCTGCCTTTACCATCTAATTCTAATACGGGCATGGTAGCACGAGTAACGGCCTGATCACGACGGCGACCTGTAATCCAAGCTACAGTATTGAGTTCATCTAATCCCCGTAAAAGTGGTTCGATTTTGGTAATGTCGTGGAATTTAGCAATATCTGTATCCCAGAGGGCTGCACCGAATTTAGCAGCAAAGGCTTCACGGCTATCCACGTCTGGTGTTTTATACGTTTGTAAATCTAGGTTATAGATTTCTTTGACTTTACCAACTAATTCTAAGGTTTGAGGGAAATGATAAAGGGTATCCAGGAAAATTACAGGAACGGGATGCTGAAGTACGCTATAGAAAATATGTGTCAAGATAATATCATCTACGTTGAAGGCGCTAGTTTGTACCAGTCCTGTGGGGATATTCTTCACAGACCAGGCTAAGATCTCTGTAGGACTTGCGGTTTCAAATTGCTGATTTAGTGATGCTAAGTCAAAGGCGGTAGAAGTTGTCATGATCTTTCTCTAAAACAAAGATTTTTTTATTTTTATTAAATTTAATTTTACCTTAATAAAGTCACATACAGCGGTTTCCGCTCTTATGAGGTACAAAGTTGAATCATGAAACTCTTGTAGTGCGGGCATCTTGCCCGCTAGATATGTACCTCATAACACCGGGAAGTGCTGTATCCCCCCGATGATTGAGGAAATAGGGCAGAGCGTAGGTTGCAGGGGAGATATTTCCAACCAACAACCAACAACTGACAACTGACAACTGACAACTAACAACTAACAACTAACAACTGACAACTGACCTAATTATGTAGTATTTTGATTGCAAGTCTGTTTAAGGATTCATCCCATGCAACAGTTACTCAAGCAATTATTTAGTAACTCAAAATACCTTGTCCGTCTCATTTTTCCTGTATTGGTAATGATGATGGCGAGTTCACTGTTTATTTTACCTGCTGCTGCTACTGGTGTATACCAAATACCCAGTTTAACGGCAGATACTTGGATTTTAGATCAAGGTGATGTGATTAGCCGATTGAATGAAGGTCAGATTAGTAAGACTTTCCAGGATTTAGCTCAGGAAACTGGTAACGAGGCTAGAATTGTCACTATTCACCGCCTCGACTATGGGGAAACACCGGAAAGTTTTGCCAAGGGACTATTTAGTAAATGGTTTCCAACAGCAGCAGAACAGGCTAATCAAGTGTTATTACTTGTTGATACTGTTACTAATGGAACTGCTTTAATTAGTGGAGATCAGGTTAAGTCTCTGTTAACTGATTCTATCGTCCAAAGCGTGGCTGAAGAAACATTGGGTACAGCATTACGTAGTGGTAATAAATACAACCAAGGATTTTTGGATGTGAGCGATCGCTTGGTGGCTGTTTTATCCGGTAAACCAGATCCCGGTCCGCCAGAGATCAAGGAAACAGTCCAAGTAGAAGGAACTTTTACCAAAGCTGAAGAAACAGATCAAGGTAATGCTACTGCTTGGGTTGTCGGGCTGTTAATTGCGGCCACTGTCATCCCAATGGCTACATACTACATTTACTTAGTGTTTCAAAAACCACCCTCTCAGGAATCTGAGGAATAGGGAATAGGGAATAGGGAATTGGTTATTTTTTTCTTTCCAATTCCTGACTCCTATTTTTTATTTAAAACACTGTTTCTTCAGGAATAATTATTTTCTGTATTTTCAGAATTTTCTGACTCCAAAGTTCTAACATTGCGGCTAATTTATCTTTAGCTACTGGTTTACTTAAATAGTCGTCCATACCAGCATCTAAACAAATTTTTTGGTCTTCTTTCATGGCATTAGCAGTAATAGCAATTACTACAGGTTGTTGATGTTTAGGAAAGGAACTTACTGGACGACGACGAATTTCTTTTGTGGCTGCCAAACCATCGAGAATTGGCATTTGACAATCCATGAAAATCAAGTCATAGGGAATTTTATCTAATAATTCTAATACTTCTTGACCATTGGCTACGGCATCTGCTTGATATCCTAGATTTTGAAGTTGCTTGAGAAAGACTTTTTGATTAACTAGATTATCTTCTGCTAACAGCAACTTTAATTTGGATGTATTCTTGTTACTTATTGCTTGCAACTCTTCATTGATAGCAATCTGAGAATTATTTATTTTCGATTGAGAACCTACTATATTCATAATAGTATCAAGCAGTCGAGTAGGCTTAACCGGCTTGACTAAATAACTGATAAATCCTATATCTAATGCCTTTTTTATTTCATCTCTTTGATTAGTAGAAGTTAGCATAATTAAAGGGACATTAGCAATAGCTGGATTTTTCCTAATTTGTATTGCTAGAGTCAACCCATCTATCTCAGGCATTTGCATATCAATTATGGCAATATCATAGGGCATCTGCTGTGTTGCGGCTGTTTCTAAAGCTGCAAGTCCGGCAATAGCAGAATCAACTTCATCTATGTGCATTCCCCAACTGATAGCTTGGTGGTGGAGAATTTCTCGATTGATAGTATTGTTATCTACTACTAACAACCGTCGCTGACTAAGAATTTGATAATCTTGATTTTGAGAAACAGACTCTGGCTGTTTAGTAAAAGATAAATTAAACCAAAATTTAGAACCTTTACCAATTTCACTGTTGAGGCCAATTTTTCCACCCATTAAAGTTACCAATTGTTGGCAAATGGCTAGTCCTAAACCCGTACCGCCATATTTACGGGTAATAGAAGCATCAACTTGTGTAAAGGGTTGGAAAAGGTTATTTTTATCTTCAGTGGTAATGCCAATACCTGTGTCTATGATGGCAAATTGAATGGTAGCTGTATCATCGGTTTCTGAAATTAATTCTAGTTGAATAATTACTTCTCCTTGGCTGGTGAACTTGATCCCATTACCCATCAAATTCATGATAACTTGTCGCAGACGACTAGCATCTCCTTGGATATAAATTGGGACATTGGCAGGAATTAATGCTGCTATTTCTAGTCCTTTATCATGAGCTTGGGGTGCTAACAGTTCTATAACTTCTTGAATGCAGGTAGATAGGTTAAAATCTAGGGTTTCTAGCATCATTTTCCCGGCTTCAAGTTTGGATAAATCCAAAATTTCGTTAATCAAGGATAAGAGAGCATCACCACTAGTCCGCACTGTTTCCAAAAAATCTTGTTGCTCTGGATTAAGGGGAGTTTCTAATAGTAAGCTGGTCATGCCCAAAACGCCGTTCATTGGGGTACGGATTTCATGACTCATATTGGCCAAAAAACTACTTTTGGCTTGTAATGCTGATTCGGCTTCCTGTCGAGCTATTTCTAGTTCTTGACGGTGAATAATTTCTGATTCTAATAGTTTAGCTTGGACTAAGGCAATACCGATTTGATCAGCAAGCGATCGCAAGAATTCTCTTTCCCAAGTATTCCAATGACGGGGTTGAGTACATTGATGAGCAATCAACAGTCCCCAAAATTCATCTTCGAGAAAAATAGGAATCACAAGGTTGGCTTTGATGTGAAATCTTTCCAGTAATTGTCGGTGACAAAGTTGGATATTGGCTTTTTCTATATCATCAATACTGGTAATCCATTGTTGAGCATATTTATGAGCGTGTTTTTCTACAAAACAAGGGTCAAAAATCTGCTCTCCTATGACAACAGGGATACCGGGAATCAATGCTTCTTTACGTGCAGTTAAATTGCCATTTTCTTCTAACTCTAAGATGAGGACACGATCAGCTTTTAGCAGCTTTTTAACTTCGGTAACGCTAGTTTGGAGGATGTCGTCAATTTGTAAAGAGTCGCGGATTTTTAGGGTGATATCGGCTAATAATTGTGATCGCAAATTTTGCTGCTTTAGTTCTTCTTCTATTTGTTTTCGCTTAATAAATTGACCTATTTGGTCGCCAATAGACATCATCCTTTTCAGTAGATCTGCATTTTCTAGCTGCATATTTTTACTAAAGAAAACCATGACCCCAATGTTTGTATTACCACCACGAATAGGAAAACCAAAAGCTGTTTTCAATCCTATTTGAGTAGCAATATCTGTTCGCAGAAAATTCTGATCATTACAAATATCAGTTAGCCAAATAGGTTGAAATTTAGATAAAATTCGGCCAGGGAGACCAATTCCTGGAGCAAAAGTAATTTTTCTAGTAATTTCTTCAAACTGTTTAAATTCTGAACCTGATTCATACCAAATATCTAAACAACGCAGAATATTTTCTGATTTATCCATAACCCAAATTTCGCCCCAATCCCATGCCAATGTTTGACAAATTCCTTTTAAGGTGCGATGGGTGGTATTCTGAATATTTATAGCTCCTGCTAAGGCATTAGTTACCGCATATTGGAAACTGAGATATTGTTCATTTTGTTTGCGCTCAGTAATATCTATCCCTGTACTAACAATGTATTCTATTTGGTTTTGACTATCCAGCAGAATAGTATTTGACCAATCAATTAATCGTTGTCTTCCATCTCTTGTTATCCAAGAAGTTTCGGATTCTCTTGGTCTTTTATCTAATTTTATTTGCTCAAAAATAGCTTGAATTGATGGCTGATCTTTCTCGGTTAAAAATAGCTGCCAAAAACATCGCCCTAAAACTTCTCCACAGGTGTAACCAGTATTTTGTTCGCAAGCTCGATTGAAGCGGACAATTTGCCCTTTATCATCAAGAACCATCACTAAAACGCTGGCTGTATCTAGAACACTAGAAATGAAATTACGTTCTGTTTTTAGAGATTCCTCTACCCATTTGCGGGCAATGATTTCCCGATAAATAAGGTAGTAAATCATCGCCATAATTATGACATACAAACTGATAGCAATCTCCAATCCAAGGAGCATACTATGTGTAGTATTAGTTAATTTTATTGATTGTTGTTGAGGAATTTCTTGATCTTTTTGATTAAATTCATTGATTTTTTCATATTGTGCTAATGTCTGTTTTTGCTGATTATTTATATTGACAATTTCTTGAATATTTTGATAGGAAAATATCCCAATTATCACTAAAATTGATGATGTTAAGCCAAACCAGCCGCCAATTTTCACAAAAAGTTGTTTGTTAGCTTTCTTTTGTTTTTGATGTTTAGTAGTTACCAATAGTAAGCTATCTAAATTGCGTCGTAGTTCTAGCTGTTTCATGACTTGGCAACCCAGTATTTTCAAAGCCTCTAGTTGTTCAGCCGTGAGTTCCCTTGGCACATTATCAATCACGCACAACGTTCCTAAACCATAACCCTCAGCATCAATTAGAGGTACACCTGCATAAAATCGAATATTAGGCTCGGATGTGACTAAGGGATTGGTAGCAAATCTGTCGTCAAGAGTGGCATCAGGAACAATGAACACATCTTTTTGGCAAATGGCGTGAGTACAAAAAGCAATATCACGAGGTGTTTCTAATGCCTCTAAACCGACTTTAGATTTAAACCATTGCCGGTTTGTGTCAATCAAACTTACTAAAGCTATGGGAGTTCCACAAATATAAGCTGCTAAACGAGTTAAATCATCAAAAGCAGCTTCCGGTGCAGTATCCAGAATCTTGTACTGTAATAGTGCCTCTATTCTGGCGGTTTCATCATGAGGTGATAATTCTTTCATGTTGTAATTTTATTACTTAATTCAAAAGATTTTCTAGTTTTAATAATTTTTCAGAAAAAAGTGGAGAAATGTATTATTTTTTTCTTTTTTGAAGCATAAGTAAGAGGGTGTTTGAAAAGTTATGGTTGATGTATCAAATATTTTTTACCCCACCCTAACCCTCCCCTTGTAAAGGGGAGGGAACTGGATTTTTATTGTTTCCCCCCTTTACAAGGGGAAAGGGGGGTAGCAATGTGATGAAAATTACGGAATACCACTTTTCAAACATCCTCTAAGTGGGAATTAGTAACTAATTCCCCGTCTTTACTATTGTATCTAATCTTGAATGTATTCTTTTCCTGACACTAAAGCCATTTCAGCCCGCACAAATTCTCTACCTAAATAAGCTGCATGGTCTAAGAAGGTTACAAGACAATCTGGAGTTTCTTCAAAAATCTTAATACACAGTTCCTTGGCTGTACGGCCACTAAATACCGTAGTGTGAGTTCTTTCCACTTTACCGCGAACTGGAATCACCTGACCTGTTTCCGGATCTACTGCTAAACCACGTTCATTAATGACATTAGTGAAGTGCTTTGCATAAATTAACCTTTCATTTTGATCTATGTAGATAATAAAATAGCCCTTGGGGTCAAGATCAATATAACGCTGAGAAAGTTTATGATCAATTGCTGTCAAATCTTCAAGTAGTAAATCCTTATGCATTATCAAAAGTAAATTTATAGAAACAGTATTTTTAGATTACATCAATATGCAATATTCAGATCCCCGACTTCTCAAAGAAGTCGGGGATCTATTTAGAAGTCGGGGATCTATTTCCTTATTTAAAAGGTAACTCTGCATTAATAGCATCCATTTCTTTTTGTTCCATTTGATTTACTTCCCGAACCCAAGGCAAAATAATTTGTCCTAAACGGTTGTTGTAAAAGCGGTGAAGGCTGTAATTAGCAGTAGCAGGGAATCCCCGACGTTTTTTATGTTTACCACCTGCTCCTGGGTCAAAATTTTGGATACCATGAGCGATCGCCCATTCAATTGGTGCATAATAACAAGCATCAAAATGTAAGCAATCTATGTCCTGAAAACTCCCCCAATAGCGTCCATATAGTTTGTCTTCTTTGAATAAACAAAAGGACATCCCCACAGGTTGACGTGGATCTTGCTCATTATAAGCGGCAAAAAATACGACTCGATGCCGATAATTATGGTGCAACTGTTCAAAAAAGTTCTTGGTTAAATACTTACTTCCCCACCAACCAAACTTATCGCAAGTATCAGCATAGAAATCATACATTAACGGAAACAGAGAATTAGGAATTTCCTCACCTGTTAATGCTTGCAATTTTAAACCAGCCTTTTCTACAGCTTTGCGTTCCCGTTTAATATTGCGTCTTTGATTGGCATTAAATCCAGTCAAGTAATCATCAAAAGTTTGAAAATTAGCATTTTCCCAAACATAATTATGATGTAGCCAAGTTGTAAATCCCTGGCGTTCTAAAATTGGTCGCCATTGGGGATCAACATAAAGAAAATGACAGCCAGAAATCCGATGTTTCACACAAAAACTATCAATTTCATGGAGGATTACCGCCGTAATTTCTTCCTCATCTTCTCCCGCAGCTATTAAAAACCGATAGCCTTCAGCCGGGGTAAATGGTGTCATTCCTAGCAGTTTTGGATAATACTCTATTCCTAAACGGGAAGCTAATTCTGCCCACTGCTGATCAAAAACAAATTCGCCCTGGCTATGTCCTTTTAAATATAAAGGAGCAGCCGCAATTAAAGTTTTATCTCGCCACAAAATCAAGTGATTTGGCAACCAACCTGTATTGGCTGTAACACTTTGGGATATTTCCAAATTGTGCAACCAATCCCATTCTAAAAAAGGCGTTTTTAACGGCATTGCTAAAGCATCCCAGTCTGCTTGGGGAACATCGGCGATTGTGTGCGTCCAAACAAGAGAATAATGGGGTTTGTGTTCTTTGATCATTGTGTAGTTTCCCAACAATTTTATATTTTGAATTTACGCCTGAATCCTGACTTATGACTCCTGAATTATCCTATAGTGTAAAAATACTTCTTGCTCTATTGTGGATACTTCTAATAATTGTAACTTAGGAGCAAGATCAGCTAAAAATCCTGTCCCCTCCACAGGTGAAGGGGCAATACTACCACCTAAAATTAATGGACAAATAGTGAGCCAGATTTCATCAATTAAATCAGATTCTAGGAAAGATGCCACTAATTGTCCTCCTCCCAAAATAGCTAGACGGGTAATTTGTAACCGTGCTAAATATTTTAAAGCAGCCAAAATGTCAATTTCTTTGGCAGCAGTTTCAAAGACTAAAACTTGCTCAAACTCTGATCTTTCTTGCCAAAAATAAGCTCCTAGAGAGGTTGTGAGTAACCACCGTCTCACCGGTTGTTGAAAAAATTTAATGTCCGGATTCAGATTGCCTGAACGGGAAATCACTATATGAACCGGCTGGGGATGCTTGTCTGCTTTTTTTCTTTGTTGCAAGAGTATTGTCTCTGTGATAGTCATTGTTGTACTGTAGGCACGAAGAGTACCAGCACCAAATAAAATGGCATCAGATGCAGCAATTTGTTTCTCCAAGTGTATTTTATCAACCAATGAGCCAAACCGCGCAGGCGATCGCCTAAAATCTGCTATTTTACCATCAACACTCATGGCTAAAACTACTGTGGTATGAGGACGATTTTGCATGATTGGGTTGCTTTGATATTTTTTGTGAGGGGATAGATTATTGAAAAATCTATAGCTACAAGATAATTTTGAATAATTTTACACCATTAATATGAATATGCAACAGCAGTCACTATTTAATCTACATTTTATAAAATTTGGTATATGGAACAATACTTTGTCAAAATCGAGAAAAGTCTTGATTTGTAGGTTGGGTTGAAGGATGAAACCCAACATGAGCGTCGGGTTGCGCTGTCACTTAACCCAACCTACGAAAAATGAACAAGATATTGATGGAAGATTGATAAATTTATGTTTCAGTAATTAGTGAGATATTTTTTAAATTTCTAATTCTTACCTGTTCTCTCCTTTCTAACTTGGAAATTTAAATTAATAGTAAACTCATCATCAATTAATAAAATGTCTCCCTTGACTAGTGTAATTTCATATCTTTATTATCGTAGTTTGAAGATGCGAAGTGAGACAAACAATGGCTAAATCTCGTCAATCGTCATTTCGACAAATATTAGTAACAAGAATACTGCTAGTATTTATCCCAGTTTTATTAGTAGGAGAAATGGTTGCCTTGAATAAAGCTCGTTCTAGTTTGTTAAATACTGCCCAACAAAATTTAACAGAAAGTGCAGTTAATAAAGGAGAAAAAATTACTGATAATATTGCCGCTTTACGCTCCAATTTAATTACAGCTAGTCAAACTAAAGTAATTCAATCAGGTTCAACTTTCCAAATTGAACAATTTCTTAAACAACTAAAAAAACAACTACCAACCCAAACTGATTGTCTCCAATTAACCCGCATTAAAAAAGGTGAGATAATTGCCAGTAGTTGTGGTGTTCAAGAAATTATGCCATCAGGTTTATCTCTTACTAGCAATGACGTTGATATTCAATTTATATTACCATCCCAATCGGGAAAAACTGGTAAAAGAGACAAACAAAATCAACTACAATTATTTTTATCAATTCCTGTTTCTAATCAACGTGGTAATTTAGCCTACCGATTAAGCATGAAAACCACATTATATCAACAAAATCCCAATCATCCAGGCTCATTAACGGGTTTTTTGGTAGTCATTGCTGAAGACGGTAAAGTTTTAGCTCATCCATTACCAGAAAGAATCGGTACTAATATTAAAGATTATGCCGATGTAGACAGAATTCAAGCTATAGTTAAAAATGCCTTGGGTGGCAGTAATAATTCCAGTAATTTATCCTTTATAGAAGGACAAGAACTGGTTGCAGGTTTTACAGCTACTACTAAACCTATCACTACAAAACCATCACAAAGATGGATTATCCTAGCAGTTACAAGTGTGGAAAATGCCCTATTTGGTTTAGAAGAAATTAAACTAATTCTCATTGTTTTAACAGTTGGTTTAATTGGTGCAAGTTTATTGGCATCATTTTATTTAGTTCCTTATTTAGCAGGTCCAGTAGAAGAACTCCGCGACTATGCTATTAATCTTCATAGTCACCACGCGGCACAACCCATTCCCCGCAACTTCAAAATTAGAGAATTTAATCAACTAGCTCAAGCATTAGATCAAATGGTAGAAAGACTCAAAGATTGGGCTGAAGAATTAGAAATTGCTTGGAAAGAAGCTAAATCAGCCAATCAAGTGAAAAGTCAATTTCTAGCCACAACTTCTCACGAATTAAGAAACCCATTGAATATTATTATTAACTGTGTGCGGTTAGTGCGTGATGATTTATGTGATAGTAGAGAAGAAGAATTAGAGTTTCTTAAAAAAGCCGATGATACAGCAATTCATTTATTAGGAATAATTAATGATTTGCTAGATATTTCTAAAATAGAAGCGGGTAAACTTTCTGTAATTACAGTACCGCTAGATTTACGACAATTATTATTAGAGGTAATTAACTTACAATCAGTTAATATCCAATATAAAGGACTACAATTAATTTGTGATATAGGTGATAAGCCTATTCCTATAAAGTCTGATTCCATTAAACTCAAACAAGTGTTAATTAATATTATTGGTAATGCTACTAAATTCACTGATGAAGGTAGTATTCAAATTACCATGAGTATTAATCGTCATCAGCAGTATGTTTTAGTTTCTATTAAAGATACAGGAATTGGTATTGATCCAGGAGAACAAGGTAAACTATTTCGTCCCTTTGTGATGGTTGACGGGACAACTACGCGCAAGTTTGAAGGAACTGGATTGGGTTTAGCAATCTCTCGGAATTTAATTGAACTCATGGGTGGTAAAATCACTTTAGAGAGTTTGGGGTTAAATCAAGGAACAACAGTAATTATTAAATTACCTTTGATTGATCTGGCTTTATTACCTAATCCAGAAAAAAAAGATGTGGTCATAAATGGAGTTAGGAGTTAATTCTGGCTCTGAGAAATGTTCCGCAAACAATAAATTTCAAATTACCACCCTCCTAAAATGAAGCGATTTTTTTCAAGTATTTTTGTAGTTACAACTTTACTATTAGCTCCTGGTTGTTCATCTAATACTAAATCTACTGAAACACAAGTTTCACCTAGTATAATGACGAATCATGATGGACATTCCATGGAAAATATGAATCATGAAAATAATTCACAAATAACTACCAAAGTTAAATTAACTGCTCCGAAAAGTTTATCACCAAATCAACCAATTAACTTAGTTATTGATATTCAAGACTCTACTGGAAAACCTGTTAATAAGTTTGACATTTTCCAAGAAAAAATCATGCACTTAATTGTTGTGAGAGATGATTTACAATTTTTTGATCATATTCATCCCGAATATAAAGAAAATGGTCGCTTTGAAGTAACTGCAAATTTTCCAGAGTCAGGAAATTATACACTTTTCAGTGATTATAAACCTGCTGGAAATCAGGAGAATGTCTCATTAATGAATATTACAATTCCTGGTACAGTTCCATTACCAAAAAATTTAGAAAAGTTCACCAAAACTAAAACTATCTCAGATACTAAAGTCAATCTGAATATTTCTGCACCAAAAATCAAAGTCGGTCAAGACATTAACTTAACTTTTGACTTAAAAGACAACAAAAATCAACCAATTAAAGATTTACAACCTTATTTGGGAGAAAAAGGACATTTAGTAATTATTAAAAGTTCATCTCCCCTGACTTCATCTGATTATATCCATGCACACGCAATCAAAAATACTCCAGATGGAAAAATCGAATTTCATACAAAATTCCCCAAACCAGGAACATATAAAATGTGGATGCAATTTAATCGCAATGGACAAATCAAAACCGCAGATTTTTGGGTAAATGTAGAATAGAAAATCGTAGGTTGGGTTAAGCGACAGCCAGGGAATTAATTCCCAGTCTCATAACAAAAGTCGGCTCAAGCCGACTGTATTTTTATGATGATTTCCCAAAATTTCATCTTTCGCAACCGCCAGGGAATGAATTCCCAGTCTCATAACAAAAGTCGGCTCAAGCCGACTGTATTTTTATGATATTTCCCCAAAATTTATCCTTAGTCAGCTTTAGCTTACTTTTGCTATTAGCCATGGCTTCGCCACGCAGGCTATCAGAATTCATTCTGAGGCGGACTTTTTGCTATTAGCCATGGCTTCGCCACGCAGGCTATCAGAATTCATTCTGAAGCGGACTTTTTGCTATTAGCCATGGCTTCGCCACGCAGGCTATCAGAATTCATTCTGAAGCGGACTTTTTGCTATTAGCCATGGCTTCGCCACGCAGGCTATCAGAATTCATTCTGAAGCGGACTTTTTGCTATTAGCCATGGCTTCGCCACGCAGGCTATCAGAATTCATTCTGAAGCGGACTTTTTGCTATTAGCCATGGCTTCGCCACGCAGGCTATCAGAATTCATTCTCAGGCGCTATTATCCATGGCTTCGCCACGCAGGCTATCAGAATTCATTCTCAGGCGGAATCAGACACATTTTACGTTGGGTTTCGTTCCTCAATCAAAAATTAAAAAGGTGGTAATTCCTTCAGAATCGTGAAGCGAATATGGTTAATAGCTAAGTCACCCAGGGAAACCTCTTCTTTCGTTAAGCGAATTCCATCCCTGGTTAAGGTTTCAAAAGTGATACCTTTACCAATTTCGATATGATACCAGCATAAGCCCATAAAGAATCGTGTAGGATATGGTCCACCTTCTTCCAGATCATCAGGATTAGATTCCATTGGCAACCAACCAATTCCCGGAATATAAAACTCTAACCAAACATGATTAAAATCGGGTTGGAGGGGAATTCCCTGATGTTCGGCATAAACTGGACATTTATATCTACCAACGGTGCGGCAAGGAATACCATTCAGGCGACAAAGTGCCAGTAATACACCTACATATTCGCCACATGAACCAGTACCCCGATCTAAAGCTATATCGGGTGTATCAATATGAGGTTTAATAGCATAAGACAATTGATCATAAACGTAGTTGCGGATACTGTACATTTTCCGTAACAGATTAGTTTCTGTACCAACGGCTGTGCGGGCTGCACGGATAACAATATCTGTATCCATTGCTAAATCGTCATCATCTACCAGATAGCGGGTTTTTAATTCTGGTGACAGTTCTGGAACATCTTCGACATCTTTAGGGGTGATGCGATGTTTAATGCCGCGTACTTCTACTAATGCCTTCCAGCCAAATATGTGACGTTCACCGGGGGCAAGGGTATCAAATTTAAATACGGCTACTCTTTGTCCGTCAATGATTTCTTCTGTGAATGGTAAACCAATGGGTTCAACTTGTTGGACTTTTTGTCGTTGGGTTTCTGAGGGTAGGGCTATGCGCCATTCTATATCGGCTAAATAAATTTCATCAAGGGGGGAAATTTCTTCAACATAAGACATTTCTATCAGATAGCCATTAGAGAGGGCGTAGCGTTTATCCTCTTGGTAATGATATTGTAGAGAATGAATAAATGTGCGATCGCGGTAGGTTAATTCAAAACAAGGGTCAGCATTGGGATTATCCCGAATATAAGGTTCTTCGCTGGAGTATGCCACATAAATACGATCTTTGCCTGTGTCATCCTGCCCCTGAACTGCGATACCTGTAGGAGAATCAAAAGCCGTGAGAACACTGAAACGCACTTCTCCAGTTGCTCTATCCATAGAGTAAACTGTTTGTTCCGTGCGATCGCATACCCATAAAGTTTCTTTACTAACTGCCAAGTTTTGGATACCGACACCAGGGGCATAAAATCTGGTGATTTCCTTGCGGGTATCCCGGTTAAAAATCAAAATATAGCCAAGTCTTTGGCAACTAACATAAACGGTAGATTCCCAAACGGCAACACCATCAGCGGGATAGGGTAAAGTTACAAAATGCTCTAAACCTAAAGATGCCAATTTACATAAATAGACACTATTATCACGAGTCACCCAAAGATCATCTTCCCACACAGCTAAACCGGTAACTTCTTTAAATTCGCGGACTTGGTGGGGATTAATAATTTTGCTGTTATCGGTAAGAGGGTCAATTTCTAATAAATGACCTTTGACCGTATCAATAGCAATAAGTCTATCCTTGATAAAAGCAATACCGTACAAGGTAGCAGCAGTAACTGGTCTGATTATTTTTTGCCCAAACATCTGGTTCACCGTCAAACTGGGTACTGGAAAACTTATATCATTAAGCATATTAGTCATAAATTATTATTTATTAGGGAACAGGGAACAGGGAAGAGAAATATTTTTTTGCAACTGACAACTGTACCGGCGAAGCATTTGCAGAACTATTTTTGGCAATGAC
>NZ_VIKY01000131.1:0-68991 GCF_009711925.1 Dolichospermum sp. UHCC 0352
TCAGTCCCTTTAGGGCTGAGTTACTGACCGCAATTCCTGAAAAAACTTACTTCTCTATTATTAACAGATATGTCGCGGTTGGCTGTTGCCTGTTAGCATTTGCCGATTATTTTTTACCTTGACGCGGAAAGGGGGCATCTACAAAACCTAATTCAAATAATTGTTGGTATGCTTTTGTGCCTAATTCTCTGGTGGGGTTTTGACTTTTAATGATTTGCACTAGCAAAGGGATGGCTAATTCTGGCTGATTTTGCGCTCTATGTACTAAGGCTAACTGATAGGTGGCTTCATCTCGCTTTTGGGCAGTTGCTAAAGCATTCTTGCGGTGGGAATCGGCAGCACGAATGTCAATACCTGCAAAACTAGAATTTAGGTCTTGATAAAAGCTTGATAATTGATTATAAACTTGGCGGGCTTCTTGGAGTTTTTTGGCAGCCAGAGGGTAATCTTGACTAGCAACTGCTTGGGCTGATTCTTTGATCAAGCGATCGCCTCCCTCTATACTTAAAAGATTATTACTTATTCCTGTGGGGCTGAGGGTATTAGGCTGATCTGTATTAATAGGTTTTGGTTGTTCCGTAGGTTTGATTTGATTAGCGGGTTTGGCTTGATTAACAGGATTTGATAACTTTTTCCCCTGAGCATAAGCAGGTGACAGCAGACCCAAAACTGCTATGAGTGATAAAAATGTGAAGCGAATTAAGGGAGCAGCATTCATGAGTTTAATTAGTGCAATAATTCTATAGAAAAAGTTGGGAAACCTTGTGTATCTTAACTCTCTTTGTCCTAGAGATAAAGTCAGTCACGCGATAACCATTCAAAAAGCAGAAGAAAAAATCCCCCAACTAACGCTAGAGGATATATTCTCCATACTTTGTGTTAGTCGGCAGTTACCTATTTTAAAGTTCCCAAAACAGGAGTTAACTGAGTTGCTGGAATCTGCGGATTTAATAATCCACTAGCATAAACACGAGGATTGGTTTGGGAAATAATCGTATAAGATTGGCGAACATGAGCATTGACAGCTACAGTTTTCGCATCATACATTTGCATGGCTACTTTGGGGTAGAAACCAATGCCAATAATCAGCACCAGAAAACAGGCAGCAATAAACACTTCACGGGGTCTGGCATCAGTATATACCGTTTCCGTTGGTAAAAGGCAATCTGTACCAAAACAAGCCGTTCCTTCGTCTTCTTGATTTTCCAACCCAGCATTGTTAATATCGCAGATCAGTGCCGCACCAGAACCGTAAAATACTTGACGCAGCATAGAAAGGAGATAAATAGGTGTGAGAATAACTCCCACAGCCGCTAGGAAAACTGTAACGGTGCAGAATGTGGAAGTATAAACATCGCTAGTAGTTATCCCGACAAACACCGAAAGTTCACCGACAAAGCCACTCATTCCCGGTAAAGCCAAAGATGCCATTGCCCCCATTGTAAATAGAGCAAATACCTTTGGCATAGCTTGACCAATCCCACCCATTTCTAACATGACCATTGTGCGGGAACGGTCATAAGTTACACCAGCCAAAAAGAATAACACGGAAGCAATTAAACCATGGGAGATCATTTGCAACATTGCCCCGTTGATACCCAAATCGGTGAAAGAGGCAATTCCTATTAATACAAAACCCATGTGGGAAATGGACGAATAAGCCAAACGTCGTTTCATATTCGTTTGGGCAAAGGAATTTAACGCACCATAGATAATATTGACAACACCGAGAATGACGAGAACGGGGGCAAAGTAAAAATGAGCATCGGCAAGTAGGTCAAGATTCAGGCGAATTAGTCCATATCCACCCATTTTCAACAACACACCCGCCAAAATCATGGATACGGGAGAAGATGCTTCACCGTGGGCATCAGGTAGCCAAGTATGCAAGGGGAAAATCGCCAATTTTACGCCAAAGGCAATTAACAACCCAGCATATAGTAGCAGTTGCAGAGTGAGGGGATATTCTTTTTGTGCGAGTTCTGCAATATCAAAAGTGACATTTCCGCCGCCATATAGCCCCATTGCTAGGGCTGCCACCAAGATAAATATAGAAGCTGCTGCGGTATAAAGTAAGAATTTTGTAGCTGCGTAGCGTCGTCGTTGTCCACCCCAAATACAAACTAGTAAATATACGGGGATTAATTCGACTTCCCACATAATGAAAAATAACAGCAAGTCTTGGGCAACAAATACCCCAACCTGTGCAGAATACAACACAAGCATGAGAAAATAGAACAGCTTTGGTCTGCGGTCAACTTGCCAAGCTGAAAAAATCGCCAGTGTGGTCACAAATCCCGCCAAAAGTACCAGTGGGGCGGAAATCCCATCCACAGAAACTGCCCAGTTTAGTCCTATCTGAGGCATCCAGACATAATTTTCTACCAGTTGAAAACCCGCATTACTAGCATCGTAATGTTTCCAAAAGGCATAACACATCAAAATAAAGTCAGCAATACCTACGCCCAGTGCATACCATCTGACAAGTTTGCCGTCTTTATCAGGCAATACAGGAATGACAAAGGATGCTAAAAGTGGAAATAGGACAATTGCGGTAAGCCAGGGAAATTGAGCCGCTATCATGTCAATAGGAAAAAATACTTATTGGTTAATTTTGCTATTGTACTAAACTTTTTAACAATTTCTTTATAAGTTTTTACCCCAGGTTAGCATAAAGGAATATATACATAAATATATCTTATGCTGAGGATTGAGTAGATGAGAAAACGTCTTTATCTGTCTAATGATATAAATTCGCTCTGCTTTTAAGTGAAAAATTTTAGGCTTTTGCTGAGGATAAATGTGATAAAATTGGTTAATAGTTGACAAATGACAACCGACTAATAACAACTAACAAATGAACGATTTTTGGAATACGATTCTAGAGTTTGCAGAAACCACTACTATCAGAGTGGGAAAACAATTAATGCAGGATTTTGGTAAAGTCCAAGCTTCACAAAAAGCTGATGGTAGCTTGGTAACAAAATCAGATAAATGGGCAGATCAAGAAATTCGAGATGCTATTGTTTCTACTTTCTCCGGTTACGGCATTTTGAGCGAAGAAAGTAATCAAACTTTTCCGAATGCAGAATGGTGTTGGGTAATTGATCCTTTGGATGGTACAACCAACTTTACCAGAGGAATTCCGATTTGGTCTATTTCTCTGGGGTTACTTTATCGAGGAACGCCCATTTTTGGTTATGTTTACGCGCCACCATTAAATCAAGCCTTTCACGGATTTTGGGCGGGTTCATCAGGCTTAACAACGCCAACGGGAGCATTTTTAAATAATCATCCCATTCATACCAGTAAAGATGCTCCCAGCAAAAACCACTTTTTTAACCTTTGTTCTCGCAGTACCGACATTATTCAACCGGGTTTCCCCTGTAAAATTCGGATGTTAGGAGTTGCTAGTTATAACTTTCTTTCCGTCGCAACTGGTGCGGTTTTGGGGGGAATTGAAGCCACACCCAAGGTATGGGATATTGCTGGCGCTTGGGTCATTGTCCAAGCTGCGGGTGGGACGTGGGTATCGCTCAATTCTGAGTCTTTTCCATTATCGCCGGGAATGGATTATAGCGATCGCTCTTTTCCCACAATGGTTGTGAGTAATTCCGATATAGTTCCGATATTTACACCATTTCTAGAAAGTGCAAAACTTTAACAACTAACAACTGACAACTGACAACTGAAAAAATTATGAAAGGACTTTGGCTAGAAAATAATCAATTACAATTACGCACCAATATTCCTATTCCTGAACCACTACCAGGAGAGGCTTTGGTGCGGGTTTTGCGGGCGGGAATTTGTAATACTGACCTAGAATTAATTAAAGGTTATTATCCTTATACTGGCATTATCGGCCATGAATTTGTTGGTGTTGTTGAACAAGGTCCCAAACAGTTAATTAATCAAAGAGTGGTTGGTGAAATTAACGCTGCTTGTGGTGATTGTCGTTTTTGTCGGCGGGGACAACCAACACATTGCGAAAATCGGACAGTTTTAGGAATTGTTAACCGTCATGGTGCATTTGCAGAATATCTATCTTTACCTATTGAGAATTTGCATCTTGTTCCTGAAAATGTCTCTACAGCAGCCGCAACTTTTACTGAACCCATAGCCGCAGCTTTGGAAATTCAACAACAAATACAAATATGTAAAGATGACCGAGTATTAGTAGTTGGAGATGGTAAACTGGGACAATTAATAGCCCAAACTTTAGCCTTAACAGGTTGTGAATTATTAGTAGTTGGAAGACATAAAGATAAATTAGTAAATTTAGCAGCGAAAGGAATTAAAACTGGTTTCGCTGATAGCGTCACTGATAGATACTTTGATATCTCTGTTGATTGTACAGGAAATCCTGAAGGTTTTAATATTGCTCGTCGGGCTTTACGTCCTCGTGGTATATTAATCTTAAAAAGCACCTATGCGGGAAATCTCAGTTTAGATGCTTCTGCTTTAGTGGTAGATGAAATCACTCTCATTGGTTCTCGTTGTGGTCCCTTTGTTCCAGCATTGGAATTGTTAGCGACGGGAAAGATAGATGTTCAATCTTTAATTGATAGTCATTATCCACTTTCTCAAGGTTTAGCAGCTTTTGAGAAAGCCAAAACTAAAGGAGTTTTAAAAGTGTTGTTAGAAATGAGTTTGTAATTATTTGTCAGAATCAGGATTTACAGGATTAAAGGATTTGCAGGATGTTAGTTTGCATTTAAAGATAACCGACTTCTGATATAATTGATATTGATAAATGAAAAGATGTAGAAAATAAGTTAGGTATCTCACAACTCAGAATATTCAGAATTCAAATGTAAAATGTGTGTAATCAAAATGAATAAATTATCAATAGATAATCCTGTAAATCCTTTAATCCTGTAAATCCTGATATGGCTACGCCACGCTACGCTATCAGACATTAATCAGGTAGAGACATTAAACATCTCTACCAAAATTTATCAACCTCTAAACTTTCAACGCCTTTTCAGCTTGGAAATGCAGCAATAACCCATATTCCAAACCTTCAACCACAGCTTGATAAGAAGCCTCCAAAATATTGCTAGAAACTCCTACAGTAGTCCAGCGTTGTTGACCATTACCTGATTCTACCAAAGCGCGAGTTTTAGCAGATGTTCCCGTATTTCCATTGAGAATTCTCACCTTATAATCAGTCAATTCAAAATCAGCAATTTGGGGATAAAAATTCACTAAAGCCTTCCGCAAAGCGGCATCCAAAGCGGCTACTGGTCCATTACCTTCTGCGGCTTCGAGAATATTTTTACCATTAACAGCAACTTTCACCGTTGCTAAAGAATTAGTAGATTCCTTCATTTCCACCAAATCACAATGGACTTGAAAACCTTGAACTTCAAAAAACTGCTGACGACAGGATAAAGCCTCATACATCAAAAGAATAAAACTAGCTTCTGCGGCTTCAAATTGATAGCCTTGACTTTCCAATTCCTTCATGCGGTGAAGAATTTGTCTAGCTTGGGGATGATCCTTATCTAATTCAATCCCACAACTGCGAGCTTTAGCTAAGACATTACTTAAACCAGACTGTTCAGAAATGACAATCCGGCGGTGATTTCCGACCAATTCCGGTTGAATATGTTCATAGGTTAAAGGATTCCGTGCCACCGCAGAGACATGAATTCCCCCTTTATGAGCAAAAGCCGAAAGTCCCACAAAAGGTGCGTGTTCGTCAGGTGCGAGATTAACAACTTCACTGACAAACCGACTAGCTTCTGTAAGCTGATTTAGCTGGTGTTCACCGATACAACTATAACCCAGCTTTAGCTGTAAATTGGGAATCACAGAACACAGATTTGCATTACCGCAACGTTCCCCATAACCGTTAATTGTTCCTTGTACCATTCTAGCTCCAGCCATAACTGCCACTAAGGCATTCGCCACCGCCATTTCTGAATCATTATGAGTATGTATTCCTATTTGGGGAATTTTTTCTTGACAACTAACCCCTTCGGGGTTCGTCAGTCGCTCATGGGGGAAACCCCCAAGACCGCGCTGACTCACAACTGACAACTGACCACTGACAACTGACACAATTTGCGAAACTTCATGAGGTAAAGTCCCACCATTGGTATCACATAAAACTAACCATTCTGCACCTGCTGTGACTGCTGCTGTCAACGTCTGTAAAGCATAATCAGGATTTTGCTTATAACCATCAAACCAATGTTCAGCATCGTAAATTACTCGCCGTCCTTGAGAACGCAAATACTCGATTGTGTCCCCAATCATGGCTAGATTTTCCGCCAGACTGGTCTTGAGTCCGGCTGTAACGTGCAAATCCCAAGATTTACCAAAAATTGTCACCCAGCGCGTATCTGCCGCCAAAATCGCTTGGAGCATGGGTTCATCTACTGCTTTGGTGTGAGGACGACGGGTGGAACAAAAAGGGACAACTTCTGCTTGTTTGAGGGGATTTGCTTGAAGTTGCTCGAAGAATTGGACATCTTTGGGATTTGCTCCCGGCCAACCACCTTCAATAAAGGGTATACCCAATTCATCAAGTTTGTGAGCAATGCGTAACTTATCTTCTATAGACACTGACAGTCCTTCTCGTTGAGTTCCGTCGCGGAGAGTAGTGTCATAGATCCAAAGTTGATTTGAGGGAGTTGTGGTCATAAAAATTGGGTGAACCGTTGGTTCAACACTGACACCTGAGAGACAAATTTGCGGCGATGTGCCAATATACAACAAAACGCTATTTCGGTAATTTCAATATCCCTCAGTTGGTAAGGCCAAGTAAATTAATTGAGTGTAAAGAAGAGGCTGGGGATAAGGTACACAGAGATGATCAACTGTCGAGGTATTGGCACTTATGGTACTTATGCGGTTACAGTAGAAAGTGAGGTGTCCGCAGTGAGTTAGCCTAAGCAAACACAGCGATAGCGAAGCACAATCTAGGAATCGCTTCCTCCCCATTCTCCTACAAACGGCCTGGGTTTAACTTGCCAAATTCAGGTTTTAGGTGATGTCAAAGTAACTAAATTTTATGGGTTTTGGGGTCAAGGTTCTCAATTAGTTTAGATACCAGAAGGTTAACAAGGAGAGAAACAAGATGGGTAGATGGACACCCTTGATTTTAATGGCTGGCGGCGTAGCAATTTTGCTAGGTACGTTACTGGGAATTAATTTTCCTATGGGCGGACAACAAACTGCTAATGTTCCCCAAGGACGCAAAGAATCTAGCGTTCTTCCCGCTAATATTAATGTTAATAGTGCTGCGAATGGGAATGATTCGGAAAATACTAGTAGTAATGAGTCAGAAACTTCCAGCGGAAACAATTCTAATTCTGCCAGTGAAAGCCCTCGGAATACCCGTGTAGCTCAAAGTAATGCTTCTACAGAGACTACCAACAATTCTGCTAATACTACACAAGAAACAAGTGATAGTAATAAAAGTTCCAGTTCTACAAATGATAGTTCCAGTTCTCTCAATGAAACTTCTACTACAGAACGTAATTCAAATTCTGGTAGTAATACCAATCAAAACAAAGCACCAATTCGGGCTTTGTGGTAACTAGGGAAAAATTTAGTTAGAGGTCAAAGGTCAAAATTAAAAAACTCATGACCAATGACCAATTTCCACCCCCTCTGAGTCATTTATGAGTTATTAGTTATTTACTAATAACTAATTGACTAATGACTAATGACTAATGATGTTTTAATTATTGGTGGTGGTATTATCGGGTTGGCTTGCGGTGTTGAACTCAAATTACGGGGTGCAAATGTAACTGTAATTTGCCGTGATTTTACTGCCGCAGCCAGCCATGCAGCAGCGGGAATGTTAGCGCCTGATGCGGAAAATATTACTAATGAGGCGATGTTGTCTTTATGTCGGCGATCGCGTAATTTATATTTAGACTGGACGGAAAAATTAACAAAATTAACCGCCACAAAAGATTTAAACAATACAGGTTATTGGCCTTGCGGTATCCTCGCACCATTGTATCAACAACCTGAAAACCGGGAACACAAAAACGCTAACTGGTTAGATAAAAATACGATTAACCAATATCAAACAGGTTTGGGTGCAGATGTGGTTGGTGGCTGGTGGTATCCTGAAGATGGGCAAGTTGATAACAGGGCTTTAATGAAAGTTCTGCGAACTGCGGCTACCTCTTTGGGTGTTGTTTTCCAAGATGGAATTACCGTAGAAGCGATTTCTCAACAACAGGGAAAAGTTATTGGTGTACAAACTAATACTGGGTTACTTCGCGCTGATCATTATCTTTTAACTGCTGGTGCTTGGACGAATCAATTATTACCTTTACCAGTGCGTCCCCGCAAAGGACAAATGTTGAGTGTGCGAGTCCCGGACTTTGTGACTGAATTACCTTTAACCAGGGTGTTGTTTGGTGAAAATATTTATATTGTTCCCCGCCGCAATCGCTCTATCATTATTGGTGCAACTAGCGAAGATGTAGGATTTACTGCGAATAATACCCCTGGGGGCATTCAAAGTTTATTACAATCAGCTATACGACTATATCCCCAACTAGAGAATTATCCTCTACAAGAACTTTGGTGGGGATTTCGTCCCGCTACTCCCGATGACTTCCCTATTTTGGGTCATAGTTATTGTAGTAACTTAACCTTGGCTACTGGTCATCACCGCAATGGTATTTTACTTGCACCAATTACAGCCACATTAATTGCTGATTTGATTTGTGAACAAAAAGCAGATCCTCTTTTAGCTAATTTTCATTATTCTCGCTTTTCTACTGTGTCATCTACTACTACACCAATGTTAATTCACGCGACTCCTGCCACTAACGGACACCGTAACCCAGAAATATCAGATTTAATTGTTCCCGATTCACCCTTAATTATTGCCGGCAAAAGCTTCAAATCTCGGTTAATGACGGGAACCGGTAAATATCGCAATATCCGAGAAATGCAGCAAAGTGTCGCTGCTAGTGGTTGTCAAATTGTCACGGTAGCTGTGCGACGGGTACAAACCAACGCCCCAGGACATGAAGGTTTAGCAGAGGCACTAGATTGGAGTAAAATCTGGATGTTACCCAATACCGCTGGTTGTCAAACCGCAGAGGAAGCGGTGCGAGTGGCACGGTTGGGACGAGAAATGGCCAAGTTATTAGGACAGGAAGATAATAATTTTGTCAAGTTAGAAGTGATACCTGATGCCAAGTATTTATTACCTGATCCCATTGGCACTTTGCAAGCTGCGGAACAGTTGGTAAAAGAAGGTTTTGCTGTATTGCCTTATATTAATGCTGATCCCATGTTAGCCAAGCGACTAGAAGAAGTGGGTTGTGCCACGGTTATGCCTTTGGCTGCCCCTATTGGTTCAGGACAAGGACTGCAAACAACTGCCAATATTCAGATTATTATTGAAAATGCCCATATTCCCGTAGTGGTAGATGCCGGCATTGGTGCGCCCTCTGAGGCTGCTGAGGCGATGGAATTGGGGGCGGATGCGTTATTGATTAATAGTGCGATCGCCCTGGCTGAGAATGCCCCAGCAATGGCTTATGCGATGAATTTAGCAACGGTAGCCGGTCGCATGGCTTATTTGGCGGGAAGGATGCCCATGAAGGATTACGCTAGTGCTAGTTCACCTTTGACGGGGACTATTACGGGCTAATTTGTATTTACTTAGATCCCCGACTTCTTGAAGAAGTCGGGGATCTGATTTTCTTCTAAAACCTGACTTTTATATTTGATCAGATCACCAGAATCTTTGCCATTTTGTTGTTTAAGACGTTTCTTGAGCTTAATTTCTATAGAACTATTAATATCAGGTGTGGGATTTCTATTTAATACAATACGTGCATAAATTTTGAATTCTTTTATTTCAGTCATCAGTTTATTTATAGATGAATTTATTTGTGCAATTGCTTTTTTTAAATCATGTCCTTTTAATTATCAGTTCTACAATATCACTGCAGTCAGGTGAAGTAGAATAGCACAAAGTAATACATGAATTGTCTATTTTGTCAAGATACCGCAGATTGCAGATTAATGAGGTACAGGATCTAAATTCAAAGCCAGACAGCAAGCCAGTTTTACTCCTGACTCCTGACTTCTTTAGATTCATGTAATTATTTTTTTATTTTTATGAGAGTGCTGTAAAATTTATTTAACATTAAGTAAAGAAAGATAATAAGGAATCACTTCATGCCTTACACAAACGAAGAGGGTGGTCTTCTCAATAACTTTGCTAAAGAACCCAAGCTTTATCAAGCTGAACCACCAACAAACTCCCAAAAGCGTACTTATATTATCTTAGGAATTGCAGCGATGCTTTTAATTGGAGGGGTAATTTTTGTCGCTTTCACTGTCTCTAATGTTAGCTAATTGGAAAACTGCCCTTTAATAGCCTTTCCTGATTTCAGGTTCTTATTTTGATCAAGAGCCTGATTTTTTGCTAGAATAAAAAAATGCAAGTATAATTATCGTCTTTTTTTGATATTCTAGCCCATAAAACTTGATTCATCCTGAAAAAGAGAGCATCTCCGTGAAAATCCAAATTATGAGATGTGACATTAATATTTAATTTATTCAGTCAGGATGTATACAGAAAATAGGGCTAAAACTCAACTAAATACAAGCGTGAATGAAACTGTACATACAGAAAACATTAGTTTGAATCGGCAAGTATATCAACGCCTAAAACTTGCTCTGAGTCTGGGTTTACGTAGACAAATCCTATTTGCTATATGTGATAATTTACATTTAAGAAATCGGATAGCAGCGCGGTTACACTCCACTTTAGCTTATCCAGTGGGTAAGGTCATATATCAGCGAGCTAATGTGGGAGATTTTAGCACGCCAGCTTATCCGCGATTAGTCACTCTGCGTTTAAATTTAAGTGATCCTAATCCTATAGCGCAAATCAATGAATGGTTAGCTAATTATCCACCCCCGATGGTGGGAGGATCAACAGATAATCCTGGCCGTCCCTTACCAATGCCGGGATTTCAGATTGTCGGGGTAGAAATGCTGACTAAAGAACCAGTAGCAGTACAACGTTTATTTTTGAATTATCTCCGGTTAGGTGAACAGCATTTATCAAGTCAGGAATTTAGTCACTTTGTAGAATCTAGTCTTTTATTTTGGGTTTCTCGTCCTTGGTTGTCTGCGATTCAGCAATCAGCAGCAAAATTTTGGCATTGTCGAACCGGCGTATTTGTATTTGCAGGAGAACCGACACCAACTATAGATAATAGAGGTTATCCAGAAAAATTTGCAGATTCCTATAATTTAGGTCAAGAAAATTTAGAGCATTTAGTTGTTAATGAAGAGGAAGTTTCTCAAGACATCAAACAAACAAATAAGTTTGATTTGTCTTTAACTTCAACCACAGATTTAACACAAATACCAGATGAATTTCCGGTTCAATCTCCTCAAATAACAACTCATCAGCATTTTCCTTCCTTATCTCATATTAACCAGGAGTTGCAAGGATTAATTAAGGCAACAATAAATGCTGATGATAGTGATCAAATTCAACAAATACTCTGGGAAATTGAACAGTTACATATTCAAACAGCTAAGGGAGAAGAGTTAGGGATAGCTTATCAGAATCTTGGTAATTTCTATCGGTTGCAGATTGAGCAAGGACAAGCAACTGTGGAAAATTTGATGATAGCAATTCTAGCTTATCAGGAAGCAGTTAATTATGATGAAAGTTCTCCACAACTTCCAGATATTTTGAATGATTTGGGGACACTTTACTGGATGTTGCACCGCATCCCTGATAATTCTGAAGAAGCAAAAATTTATATTCAACAAGGGGTAGACTTTTATAAATTAGCACTCAAGATAATTACAGGTGATACTCAGCCAGAAACTTATACGCGGATTCAAAATAACCTGGGTACTGCCTATGGTGACTTAGCGAAATTTGCTGAACCTGTAGAAAATTGGCAGTTCGCAGTTATTGCTTATGATGAAGCCATTCGTTACCGACAAGAAGAAATAGAACCTTTAAAATATGCTGCTTGTCAGAACAATTTAGGTACAGCTTATTGGCATCTAGGGCAGTACGATCAACCTGTAGAAAATCTCACCAAAGCGATTTCTGCTTATAAGTTAGCAGTCGTTCACTATCAACAGACAAATGATCCCCTAAAATATGCGATGATTCAAAATAATATGGGTACGGCTTATTGGAATCTTTCCCAATATGAACAACCAATAGAAAATCTCCAGTTAGCAATTCAGGTTTATAATGAAGCCCTAAAATATCGAACATCTGTGGATGTTCCTCAATCCTATGCTGCTACTCAAAATAATCTGGGTATCGCTTACTGGCATCTAGCAAATCAGCCACAAACAACAAAAGAAGATCAACAAAAATTCGTAAAATTATGTATTAATGCTTATGAAGAAGCTGTGAATACGGCTCACTTACTTAGTAGTCTACCTTTAAGTTTTGATTTATGGATGACACACAATAATTTAGGATTAGCTCATTATTATTTAGTGATAAATTTGTCTTTTAATGGGGATAAAAAAATGCTTTCTCAACAGTTAGAAGCCGCTTTAGAAAATCATTTACAAGCGTTAAGTGGATTTGATAGACAAACAGAAAATTATCAAACAACAATCAGCTATATTATTAGCACAATTCGGGCTTTTCACAATGAGTTAGGAATTCAAGGACAAAATTTAGCTTTATCTAAGCTTCCAGGACATTTATTGCCAAATGTCTTACCTAAGTTGTAATTTGGTAATTGGTAATTGGTAATTGGTAATTGGTAATATGAAAGAAACAGTTTTAGGGGTTCGCAATCTACAAGTTGAATTTATCAGTGACAGCAGTAAAGTAAAAGCTATTGATGATATTAGTTTTCAGCTACATCAGGGTGAGACTTTAGGAATAGTGGGAGAGTCGGGAAGTGGAAAGTCGGTTACGGCTTTAGCAATCATGGGTTTGTTGCAATATCCAGGAAAAGTGAGTGGAGGGGAAATTTTCTTTTCTCGGACAAGTGGACAACCGCTGGATTTATTAGCATTATCACCTCAAGAAATGCAGCTTTATCGAGGTGGTGATATTGCGATGATTTTTCAAGAACCAATGAGTTCTTTAAATCCGGTTTATACTATCGGGTTTCAGTTGCAAGAAGCTATTATGCGACATCAGAATGTAAATGCAATTGAAGCGAAAAGAATTGCGATCGCGGGTTTACAAGAAGTTAAACTTTTAGCTAGTGATGAACAAATTGAAGAACAGTATCTTGATCATAATTTATCTGCATCAGGTAGCTTTAAATTAGCACAGTTGGTGAAAGAACACAAAGAAGCCATGTTGGAAAGATATCCCCATGAGCTATCTGGAGGACAATTGCAACGAGTTATGATTGCCATGGCTATCTCTTGCAATCCATCTGTATTAATTGCTGATGAACCGACTACAGCTTTAGATGTGACTGTGCAAGCGACAATTCTAGCATTGTTATATGAACTGCAACAAAGTCGCAATATGGCAATGATTTTTATTAGCCATGATTTGGGGTTAATTGCGGAAATTACTGACCAAGTAGCAGTGATGTATAAAGGTAAAATTGTCGAATATGGTGCAGCAGCACAAATTTTTAACAATCCCCATCATCCTTATACGAAAGGACTTGTAGCTTGTCGTCCTAGCTTGAACCGTCGTCCCCACAAACTGCTGACTGTTTCTGACTACATGAGTGTGACAGAAGATGAATTTGGAAAAGTGACAATTCAGAGTAAAGAACCTGCACAACCAGCAGAAACTACTAGGGACGAGACTAACACAAGATTAGCAAAGATTAGTTCACAGTCACCTCTGTTGACCGTTAGTAACTTGGAAGTCGGTTTTCCAGTCCGGGGAGTATTTGGCAGCACAAAACGTTACCATAAGGCTGTAAATGGGGTTTCCTTTGATGTTTTTCCGGGAGAAACCTTGGGATTGGTGGGAGAATCTGGTTGCGGTAAAACTACTTTAGGTAGAACATTGCTGCGATTAATCGAACCGATGAGCGGTAAAATATTATTTAATGGACAGGATATTACTCACTTGACTGGGAAAACTTTGCAGCACTTACGACGGGAAATGCAAATTATTTTCCAAAATCCTTTTAGTTCCCTCAACCCCCGGATTAAGATTGGGGAAGCGATTGTAGAACCGCTGTTAATTCATGGTGTCGGTAAGTCGAAACAACAGCGACAAGCTAGGGTAGTGGAACTGTTGGAACGGGTGGGTTTAAGTGCAGATGATATGAAAAAATATCCTCATCAGTTTTCCGGTGGTCAGCGTCAACGGGTTTGTATTGCTCGCGCTTTGGCTTTAAATCCTAAGTTTATTATTTGTGATGAATCAGTTTCAGCTTTAGACGTATCTGTGCAAGCGCAAGTTTTAAATTTATTGAAAGAATTACAAGAGAAGTTGAAACTAACTTACATTTTTATTTCCCATGATTTAAGTGTAGTCAAATTTTTGAGCGATCGCATTTTAGTGATGAATCAAGGGAAAATAGTGGAATCAGGGACATCTGACAGTATTTACTTAGAACCAAAAGAAGAATATACACAAAAATTAATTGCTGCAATTCCTACAGGTAGTCCAGAAAGGATCAGAAATAGAATCGGATAATGTCAGATTTAGATCCCCGACTTCTCCAAGAAGTCGGGGATCTTATTGATTGTAATAAGCTAAACAAATAGCAATTTCTGAACGAACCTGAGAAACCCGTTCTAAATCATTTATAAATTGCTCAGTTCCCACTTGATAATTCATGATGATTATACTTTATTTAGAGTTTTTTTTTAATTTGCGATTCTAAGAAAAGTTTGTAAAAAAGAAAAGCCAAAGCCCCAAAAATAATAATTCCGGCTAAAACTGAGGCTACTCGAACTGCAACTATAGTTGCAACAGCCAAACCAAAAAATTTTCCACCAAGAATGATTTTTCTTAGCCAAGGTTTTTGAGATTGTTCTGGTTGATGTTTCTGAGTTTTATAAACAGGTTGATCAATAGCATTGATTTGATCATCCATTTCTCGGAGTCGCTTTTCTAGCTGACGTTGAATGTCTTGATTGTGTTCATGGGGAGATTTCATTAATATCCACCTTGTTTATGAAATCATTTAGTATATTGTATGATAACTTACGCACAGAAACAACCAAAGCAATATTAACATTGCTAGATTGAGTTTAAATTCAATCTTTTGTACTTGCTTTTCAGAAATTTTCGGGAAGAAGATCCCATTAGAATTGAGATTATAGCAACTTTAATGTATTTCTTCCTTAGCGTCTTTGCTCCTTAGCGTCTTTGCGCGAAACAAAATTACATAAAAATGTCAAAATTTGATTGGGAAAAACTCAGGTAGATGCAAAATGGATATCAAAAATGGATTTGTTGGTACAATTGGTAACACCCCATTAATTCGTTTAAACAGTTTTAGCGAAGAAACAGGTTGTGATATCTTAGCCAAAGCCGAATATCTGAACCCTGGTGGTTCTGTCAAAGATCGGGCTGCGCTGTATATTATCGAAGATGCAGAAAAAAAAGGACTTCTCAAACCCGGTGGTACAGTAGTCGAAGGAACAGCGGGAAATACGGGAATTGGACTGGCACATATTTGCAACGCCAAAGGTTATAAATGCTTGATTATTATTCCCAATACCCAATCCCAAGAAAAAATAGATGCTTTAACTACCTTGGGGGCTGAAGTTCGTCCTATTCCTGCGGTCCCTTACAAAGATCCGAATAATTACGTTAAACTATCTGGTAGAATTGCGGCAGAAATGGAAAACGCCATTTGGGCTAATCAGTTTGATAATTTAGCCAATCGTGTAGCCCATTATGAGACCACAGGTAGAGAGATTTGGCAACAGACAAATGGTAAAGTCGACGGCTGGGTGGCATCAACTGGTACTGGTGGTACTTATGCTGGTGTGGCAATGTACCTAAAAGAACAAAATCCGGGCGTTAAATGTGTTGTTGCTGACCCTTTAGGTAGTGGACTATATAGCTATATCAAAACTGGTGAAATCAAAATAGCAGGTAATTCAATTACTGAAGGTATTGGTAATAGTCGCATTACCGCCAATATGGAAGGCGCACCTATTGATGATGCTATCCAAATTGATGATTCTGAAGCCTTGCGTGTTGTTTATCAACTATTAAGAAAAGATGGTTTATTAATGGGTGGTTCAACGGGAATTAATGTCGGTGCGGCTGTGGCTTTAGCTAAACAGTTGGGTCCAGGACATACTATTGTAACTATTTTGTGTGACAGTGGTTCTCGCTATCAATCACGAATATTTAATAGTGAATGGTTAGCCAGTAAAGGATTAGTGATCAATTAGGATTTCTTAGCGATCGCCACATATACCAAATATAGTATCATAGTGGCGATTTAGAACATGAAGCCCAGTGCTTGGGTGTTACTTCTGATTCTATTATTAAATTATGGCTGGCTGAACGTCTTGATAAAAAAGTTACTAGCAAGTAAAAACAGTAAATATTTGGATATTTTCAGTGAATTAACTGTAAACAAATGTCAAACGTCCCAACTCAGGAACAACCCCTGCCTATTTCTGTAAAAGTATGTCAACATCGTACTTGTAGAAAACAAGGTGCAGAAGAAGTATTAGCAGCTTTACAAGCTTTACCTGCTCCTAATGTGACAATTGCAGCTAGTGGCTGTTTAGGTCAATGTGGTAATGGTCCAATGGTGCTAGTTTTACCCGAAATGGTTTGGTATTGTCGGGTTTTACCTCAAGAAATACCCAAATTAGTCGAACAACATTTATTAGCTGGTAAAAGAGTTAAAGAAATGCTTTATTATCGGTTTCATCCCCAGGGATAAAGATCACTGAAAATATATAAATGCTGTAATTTAGTACAGTAAGAAGTGAGGGAATGAATGGATATTCAGCATCTACGTCAAGCATTAAAAATGAAGTGGCTAATTTATTATGAACAAAATCGTTCTTGGCTAGTTAAAATGCGAATCTGGAAAGATTATGCTGGCATCCGCAGACCTTCTTCTGGTTACATTTTAGCAACTTTATCCACTTTAGAACCAGAGTTAAAAAAAATCCTCCCTTTCATTTTGGATTTAAACAATGATCCTGATAGGATAATTGCAGCTTTGTGTTTGCACTTCAATCCTGAACAGGAATTAAACTTATTAAAATCCCAGCATTCTACCGCAAAAAATGAGATTGTGAGTACCTCTCCTGCTCATATAGCCTTGACAGATTCACCTGTACCCAAAGAACGCAAACAGGTGTTATTGGAAATGACTACAGGCATTTCTGTGATTGCAGTGGCTACACCGATTCATCATCATTCTTCAGTTAAGCTACCTGTCGGATTGGCCAGGGAACAAATAGATAAACGATTGATAACTACGGGAATTCCCAGCCCAAATATTACCGGGATTTCATCTACTCATGGCAATATTTTTCCGTCTTGGCTAGATGAATTGTGCCCAGGTAGAGGAAATGGGTAATGGACAATTAGACATTACTTAATGGATATTCGTGGGAAACAAAGGGAATAGCAATTATTTCTCCTTCTGTTTCTCCAACTTGTACTTTTAAGCCAACTCCACCAGCTTTACTTCTGATGTAACCTAGTCCAAAATGACCATCAGGAGTGGTTGTATAGCTGGTGAGTTTACCTACTTTTTCTTCCCCAATGGTGATGACTGTTCCTGGTTCAGCCGCAGCACTAAGACGAATTCCCCAAAGGTATTGCTTTACACCTTTGTATGTATTAAGTCTGGCAATGGTTTCCTGACCGATATAACAACCTTTGCTAAAGGAAACTGTCTGCCATAAACCCACCTCCAAGGGGTTATAATCATCCGTGAGTTCTGAATCGGTCGCGGGACGACCTTGTAATATTCGTAACATTTCCCAAGCGCGATCGCTCAATTCCACAGCCCCCAATCCTAGTATTTTCTCCCACCATATTTGTTTTTCGGCAATCGGTAAAATCAATGTATATCCAGGTGCAGCCAAGCCACTACCCACTGCAACTATCACCCGATCAACTAAAATATGATTACCATCTGGTTGACCAATTAAATCACCAGCTCCTAATTTTTCGACGATAGCATGGCTTTGAGGTCCAATCAGGCTTAATGTCGCTGTTTCCTCGGTCACATCAGTTAATTTAACCTTATCTGCAAAGAAGATATAGCGATCTAACCATGCCATAAGTTCCTGACGACGGTGAGGGGAAACTAACAATAAAACAGCATCATCTAATACATAAGCAGTCACTAAATCTATCGTCCGAGCGGTAGATGTCACCATGACAGTATCACAGCCCTGACCAGGTTTGCGAGATTGAAAATCATTAGTGCTTTGATTATGTAAAAAGCGGAGACGATCATCATCAGAAATCCGAATACGCCCCCAATCAGAGCGATCTCTGACCACGGACCCTTCCCTTACCGCTTGAATAGTATTTATATCGTTAGTATCAATTGCAGATGTTAACATAGTGGTACAGAGTTGATAAAATTATCACCATAAGCAGATAGAGGATGTAGGTTAACATCAAGCTCTTTCAAAACTATAGTTTTCAACTTGGATCTAGTTTATACTCAGATACCGGACTTCTTTAAGAAATCCGGTATGTAGCTTTTGTAAAAATGGAGAGGGGGGGATTCGAACCCCCGAAGGGATATAATCCCTTAACAGATTAGCAATCTGCCGCTTTCGACCACTCAGCCACCTCTCCAGGTCATGAGTAATAATCGTAGCAGAAGTTTTTGAGCTTGTCAATAGTTATTTTGTAAATAGATTCATTGACCATTGACCATTGACCATTGACCATTGACCAATGACCAATGACCAATGACCAATGACCAATGACCAAGTTATAAAACTTGAGATCGCATCCAAGCTGCTGGCAAAGTACGTAACTTTTTCCATTGGGGAACATAAGCTCGCTGACTGAACACATCATAATTATTGCGCTCAATCACCTCTAAAATCTGCTCATAGAGCATGGATGCAGCCCAAACAGGCCACCGAGCATCAGCAGAAAGATAACTAATACCTTTATCTGCTTGAATATAGAATTGACGGGCGCGATCAATTTGAAACCGCATGAGTGAACGCCAACGGTCATCCACTACGCCGCGAATACATTCTTCCTCGGTGTAATTAAATTTGGCCAAATCTTCTAGGGGAATATAGATTCTGCCTCGACGGGCATCTTCACCAACATCACGGAGAATATTCGTGAGTTGATTGGCAATTCCCAAAGCGATCGCTTCTTCTATAGGAAGATAAGGCTGTTGGCCTTGATGCCAAGGGGCGGTATAGATATTATTATCTATACCCATAATCGTTGTTGACATCAAACCTACAGTCCCCGCTACTCGGTAGCAGTAGAGGTATAAATCCTCAAAGGTTGCATAGCGACTGCGATACAAATCCATCCGCTGACCGGCGATCATATCCCGAAAGGGTTGAATGTCTAGCGGAAAGCGTTGGAGAGTATCTACTAACGCTACATCATAATTATCCAATGGGCATCCCGCAAAAATGGATTCCAGTTGCTTTTCCCATAGTTCTAGGGTTTCTGGCGTGGTAATAGCAGATGCAGGGCCATCCACTAATTCATCTGTGCGGCGACACCAGGCATAAATTGCCCAAACAGATTGACGCTTGGCCGGACTCATCAACATTGTCCCCAAGTAAAAAGTCTTGGCGTACTTAGCTGTGAGTTCCCGACAAAGGTTGTATGACTCATCTATAGAGACCAGCGTTTTCATGCGCGGGGGGGAATCAGGCAGTTGCAGCATTCTTGGCGGGCGGTCGTGTTGGCGTTTGCAGGTTAGAGGGATTTGCTACCGTCTGTGCTTGGAATATCGCCTGCGCTGTCAGTTTACCAGAAAGTACAGCCCCTTCCATGCTGGCTAGATAGCGCTGCATGGTGTAATCCCCAGTCAGATAGAAATTAGTAATGGGGGTTTCCTGGGAAGGACGGTACTGTTGACGACCTGGGGTAGCCTTGTAAACTGAACGTGGTGTTTTTACCACATGATATTTCAGCATTTTGGTAGGATTATCCCCCCCAAAGTGTTGGGGAAAGAGTTTTTCTAACTCAGTAATAGTTGCAGCAACAATGTCCTCATCGGATTTAGATATCCAATCTTTTGCCGGTGCTAGAACTAATTCCAGCATGGAACGGTGAGGATTGGCGTATTCACGGCAAGTATTACTCATATCAGCATAAACGCTGAGGAGAGGAGAACGCGAAAATAGCAGATGATCAATATCTGTTAATTTGCGGTCGAACCAGATATGGACATTAATCACTGGGACCCCTTCTAAACCCTCTAATTTTTGGAAAAATGGCATTTCTTTCCAAGAAATGGGCAAAATCGGCTTTAAGGGGTCAACTGGAAGGGCAGAGACATAAGTATCCGCTGTAAATATTTCATCTTCTGCCCCATTTAAACCGCGGAGGAGGAAGCCTTTCACAGTTCCATCCTCATTGAGTAAAATCTCTTTCAAGGGCGCATTCAGACGGACTTCACCACCCCGTTCAGTAATGTGGTCAATAATGGGCTGACACAATCTTTCTGTGGGTGAACCATCAAGGAAGGCCATTTTTGAGCCGTTTTTCTCTTGGAGAAAGCGATTCAAAGCCGTTAAGAGGACAGTAGCAGAAATTTCATCGGGGTCAATGAAGTTTAAGGCTTTGGACATCGCAATGAATACTTCTTTTTCTACCCTGGGGGGGACGTTTTGTTTTTGCAGCCACTCCCGGAAAGAATATTTGTCCATTTCTTCGACATACTTTTGCCCTTGGAGAATGGCAGGTAGTAATCCGATGCCAAAACTGATTTTCTCCGGCCAGGTCAGCATATCGTTGTTTCTGAGAATTGCTACCATCCCATTGATAGGTGCTGGTAAATCGGGGAAATCAAAGCGGCTGTAAGTCCCCGGTGCTTCGGGCTGATTGAAGATCATTGTGTGTTCTTTCCACTGCAACCGATCTTCAATATCCAATTCTTTGAATAACTGCAACATATTGGGATAAGCCCCAAAGAAAATATGCAGTCCTGTTTCGTACCAGTCCCCATCAGCATCCTTCCACGCTGCCACTTTCCCCCCTACTACGTCTCGGCGTTCCAAAACGATGGGTGTGTGACCTAGATCCGTGAGATATTTTGCACAGGAAAGTCCTGCTAGACCCGCTCCCGCGATTGCTACGCGCATTTAAACCTACTATTATTTAATATTTCTTAACTGTTTTGCCGTTCTAATTATACGTTGCAATCCGTTACATTTGGCGATTCTAGTTTGATTGCTTCCCAAAAAATTCCCAAAATTTTCCGCCAACTATCTAATTTACCCTAATCATCAGTCCAGGGATTAACACAAATTTTTTTGAAGTCAAAAATATTTAGTGTAGTTTATGACTCATCATCAATCCGTGTATATTTTTGGGTAACTGCTTGTCACAAATACAAAACCTGATTTTTTTATTAAGTATTAATATGCAAGATGCCTATGTGACTTAGTAAAGTAAATGGCAGGATAAATCGCTATTCATAAGCAAAAGTAATGGAAATATTAGTAATACCTGAAAACTAGATTTAAAACTTTTATTTATTTCAATCTCTATTACGGTATATGATGATCCCAGAGGGTTTAATCATAATTAAGTCTGAAATCACATAGAAATTATGTAATTAAAAAAACTCTCTTTTTATTCAACCTGGGGATTATTTCTCTAGGAATTGTGCATCTATCTGGAGAATAAATAAACTATGATATCAACGGGAATAATATGGGCGACATCCTTCACAGGTGGTACTTTGGTGTTGACAGCAAATTTACCGCTGGGTTTAATAGCTGCATTTTCTCCAATCCAACTTCCAGCCAACTTAGTCAAGCCCCAGGCTCAATTTCTGACCATTTCTCAAGAATATAAAACTGCTTGGCAAAAAACCTTAATATCAAAAACCTCTTTGACATTGGATTGGATAAATAGACGATTATCATCATATCGAGATAGGTCTATGACTCTACCTTCAACAACCTTGAAGGCAAAAGAAACAAAATTTTGTGCCTCTGTGCCAGAAAATATACCTGCACAACCTCACTGGCAAAATTTTACTAACTTTCGACAGATAATATTTACTCAAGTTAGTGTTCCTAAACTAGATTTGTCACCAGCTACTGTTGTGCGATCGCTCGAAAGCTTCTTTAATATCATCAACAATCCAATTGAGCCAAATGGAAGTTATGATTACTCACCAGTATTGATTGTCAAGCGGAATTCATCCAGTTATGAGGTCTGGGTTAATAACAGCTTTGTTGCCCGACTACCTGATCAAATTACAGCTAATGCTTTACAAAACCGCTTACAGCAATTAGTAATATCACCTACTGAAAAACCTACGCAATTACAACCAGGTTTAGTTGATAAGACTCCTTCGCTGATGATAGGTAATAGGTTACTATTTGCAATAGATAGAAAAGTCTCTGATGAACTTGGTCGCAGCGGTGATATTTTAGCAATGGAATGGACGAATAATTTGCGAATAGCCCTCCATACTAAACCGCTGACACTGATACAAGGGCAAATGGAAATGTATGGATTACAGTCCTCAAATACAAAACTTTCTGGAATAGCCTCTTGGTATGGTGGCTATTTTCATGGTCGTTTAACCGCAAATGGTGAGATATATAATCAAGATGATTTCACTGTTGCCCATCGTAGCCTACCTTTTAATACCTTCTTAAAAGTAACAAATTTACAAAACAATAAATCCGTGATTGTGCGTGTAAATGATCGCGGTCCGTATATTGCACCAAGAAGCCTAGATTTGTCTCGAACAGCGGCTCGTTGTCTCGATAGTGAACATACTGGAGTCGTAGCTTATCAGGCTGTGGTTTTACAACAAAATGCGCCACAAATGACGTTGAAACCATCTCCACCAAAAACTGAAAATATGGCTAATGCTAAAAGTGAGTTATTAGTTTTTAACTTTTAGTAACATGGAAGGATAAAGTAGAGAAAATGCGTTGCATAATGGCAGTATGAATTCTGTTTCACGCAAAGAGGCAAAGGAGCAAAGACGCAAAGGTAAGAGTTTTAATTGTGTAGCGTAAGCTATAAGTTCAATCAAGAGAATTTCATACCTGAATTTAGCAACACCAGAAAATACTTTATCCTTTACTTAAATCACCAAATTATGTCAATATCTCAATTATCACAAAGCTTTGGTAATCACCTAATTCTGGGTATTTCTGGGACAAGTTTAAACGATGATGATAAACGGGCGTTAAATGAATTAAAACCGATTGGTGTTATCTTTTTTGCTAAAAACTTTCTTGACGGTGTACCATATCCAGTCTGGTTAGAAAAGTTTAAAACCCTCATTGACGAAGTTCGCCAATATTCTGAACGCGACTCCATTTTTACTACTTTAGATCATGAAGGTGGGCGAGTTGTGCGGACACCTTTACCAATTACTCGCTTTCCTTACGCTTATTTATTGCAATCTCATGCTTATGAAGTTGCAAAAGCCACAGCTTTAGAATTAAAATCTTTGGGAATTAATGTTTCTTGGTCTCCGGTTGCAGATATTTTCTCTAATCCCCAAAACCCAATTATTGGAAGTCGTGCATTTGGAAATACACCGCAAACCGCTAGTGAAGGTGCGCGGGAATATTACCGAGGATTGCGGGAAGAGGGCATTTTAGGTTCTGCTAAACACTTTCCTGGCCATGGAGACACTAGCACAGATTCCCATTTGGAGTTACCAATATTAAATTTGAGTCGGGAAGATTTGCGAAACCGGGAATTGATTCCTTTTCAAACATTAATTCAGGACAAAATTCCGTTAATTATGACGGCGCATATTTTGTTTCCGCAAATTGATCCAGAAGTGCCAGCAACCTTATCTAAAATCATTTTAAATGATATTTTGCGGAAAGAGTTAGGTTTTGAAGGTGTGATAGTTTCCGATGATTTAGATATGAAAGCTGTCTCGGAAATGTTTATGCAGTCGGGAACTGTTGCACGGGCTTTTCATGCTGGTTGTGATTTATTTATAGTTTCTCGAAATATCAATTCTTCTTCTTTGGAAAGAACATATAAAATAGCGGCAGATTTTTCTGATAGTTTGAATAATGGTAGTTTAGATGTAGGAGTTGTGGAAACTGCACGGGAGAGGGTGGAAAAGTTATTGCGGATAACTCCTCAATATCCGGTTTCGACTCTTGATAAGGAGACCTTGGTGAAGAATGCAGAATTAGCTATTAGTTGTTGTTTATAAGGGGATTGAATAAAAATCAGGAGTGTGGGTGATAGCCTACTTACTCATTGGATTCATCCAAATTTCCAACCTGCTAAAAAGTTGGGAACAAATCAAAGTTAAACACAAATAAATTACAGCCACAGCCGCATAAACTTCAAAAGCGCGATAATTTTCCGAAACAATTAATTGTCCTTTTCTAAATAATTCCTCAAACCCAATTACAGCAACTAAACTAGTATCTTTCAATAAACTAATAAACTCATTACCTAAAGGTGGTATCATGCGGCGTAATGCTTGAGGAAAAATCACATAAGTCATAGTTTGCACAGAATTTAAACCGAGTGATTTGGCTGCTTCTGATTGTCCAATTTCAATAGATTGAATTCCTCCACGCACAATTTCCGCAATATAAGCTGCACTATTTAAACTTAACGCAATTACTCCAGCCGCAAGACGATTTAAAGTCAAAGTAAAACCCATCTCTTGAGAAATTGCTGGTAAGCCAAAGTAAATCATAAATATCTGTACTAATAACGGCGTTCCTCGGAAAAAATCTATATAAGCCCTGGCTAAAAAACGCAAAGGTTTAATATGAGAAAGCCGAATTATCCCAATTAGAGAACCGCTAGTTAAACCGCAGAAACCTGATATAAATGCTAATTGCAATGTTACCAAGACACCACTTAATAAAGTTGGTAAAGATTGCCAAAATACACTAAAAGAGTTTAATTTGGCTGTGTTTTTATTGATAAATGGTAATATTTCTGGCAATATTGGCGGTGTAGATTTAAACCATTTTTGGTAAATCTGTTGATAGTTGCCGTTTTTTAAAATCTTCGTTAAACCGTGATTAATCAAAGATAAATAAGGAGAGTTTTTAGCAGTTGCAATTCCATAAAATTCCTCAGTTAGTAATTGTTCTATAACTTTGATTCCTTGCAAATTACCTGTATTAATAGCATATAAAGTTACAGGTGCATCATTAATAACTGCATCTACATTGCCATTTTGTAATTCTTGGAGGGCTAATGGTGCAGAGTCAAAACTGCGAACTTCCCCCCCAGTCACACTTTTAGCTTTTTCTGCGCCAGTTGTGCCAATTTGAACAGCAATTTTTTTATTTTGGAGACTGTCAAAACCTGTAATATTTTGATTATCTGCACGAATAGCTATGGCCAAACCTGCTTTAAAATAGGGACGAGAAAAAGCCACTGTCTTCGCCCTCTCTGGGGTAATAGTAATCGAACTAATCGCCCCGTCTATGGTTTTAGCTTGTAGCGCGGGAATAATGCCATCAAAAGGTAAACTCTGAAATTCTACCCGAAAATTAGCAGCAGTCGCTATTGCTCTCATTAAATCAATTGAAAACCCTGCTAACTCTCCACCTTTACCTTGAAACTCAAAAGGCGGAAATGCAGGTTCAGTAGCTACTCGGAGAATGTAATTTCCGCGATAATTTCCACTACAACCAGCCAATAAACCACAAATTAAGACAATAAGCACACACAACCGACTAAAATCAAATCTTACCATCTCCCCCTCGGTCGCATCATCTGCACTTAGAGTAGTTCATTCACAAGACTACAACGAAGTTATAAATTATATGAACTAAAGGAGGATGAAGAAAGTTAAGATATGTATCTTGTCTGTTGTAAATTTTTACAAAAATTCACGTAAGAACTCAAAGGGATGATCTTCCCAACAAGGTTCGGGTACTAACCAAACCAATTTGCTTTTAATTTCGTCTTCAATTTCATCGCTATCGTCTCTATCAAATAGTGAAGTTAAAAGTTAAAGCTTCCCAATCGCGTTCTCTTAAGGAGTTCAAAGAGCAATGAGTTGTGTAAATGCGGGATAAGTTAAAGCATTTTCAAAATTGGTAACTGGTTCTGCTGTTTGCATCAAGCAATTTTATATTAAAATTGCCAGTAAATTATGAAAAGTATATTGCCAAGTTAATATATTCAGTATAAGTGAGGTATTTCTTTTACCACATCTAATATTTCCTGAATTGTGAAATAAATATAGTAAAATACTGGTTCTCCATTAATTTCTATAGTACCGTATTTTCGATGTGGACGGCCTTGCACGTCTTTATCGGAAAAATCGTTAGGCTTAGGATCATAACCACGATAATCTTTCCGAAAACTTACCAACTTAATTGGAGTGCATTCTTCATCAAAAGTGATACTCCATTTTATTTTTAATTTTAATTTACCATCAGAATCTCGTTCTAAGTCATGAAAGAAGTTTTTATAAAAATAGTTTATTTCAATTCTTTTGGAATCTTGAAAATCTTTTTCTGTAATAAGTTTTGAATACGGTAATTGAGTTCTATTAATAACAGCAGGATTGATTTTTTCGATTTTCTTGAAAAATTTATCCGCTTGCCAAATTATGTAATTTTCTACAGCCTTCTTTTGCTTCTGGTTAGCAAAAGATATAAAAGGAATATAAAGACTCTCAAAGGCTGTATCTGTAGATCGGATTCCAATTATATCTGACTCAAAATTCATAGATTATCTTCTAAATAAATATTTTGTATTAAAGAGAAATTTGCCCTAAAAATTACTATACCATTTAGGTTTAGTTTTTGTTCCAATTCACCTAATGGATTAGATGGTTCTACATTATAGTAATAAGGAATAAAAAACTCACTTGCAGAAACCTCGTGTGTTTGCTGGAGAGCATATTCGTATGTAAGTTGCTTGATGATATCTAAATGATATTTGTTCGCTGATTTTGGAGCTAGTTTTTTATTTTTATAAAACTTTAATGGTACATCTTTATAATCAATTATTTTGATGAAATTACCCTCTATAACATTATTGTCAATTTTTTTAGTATTCGATTCTATAATTAAATCAGGACGGATAAAACGACGTAATGCTTGACTTCTATTTCGTTTTTCAAACTTATTATACTTGGGTTGTTGGTAAACTAATGTTCCATCATTTAAATCAAATTCAATGCAAAACAGTTCATCCCATTGAAATTTTTCGGCTACTTTTCCTGAAGATTTAGAAATATTGGAATTTGTGCAGTAAACCCATTGATTCCAACGTGCAGATCCACCATTAGCTTTGCGGTTTCCAACTCGATGTTTATCTTCCTCTTCTCTTTGTGGGTTATCATAATCTTTCAGAGGTATATCTGTGTCCGCATAGCAAATTTCGTTGCGGTGTTTCTTAAAGAAATAGCTATGACACATATCCTCCCAAATTAGAGAAAACCCATATATTCCCCAAAATTCACCATCACCTTTCTCAGGATTTAGATCACCGTAAAGGAATGTTTCAATAGCTTCATAAATTCCCCAATAATCAGTATCTTTGTAATAGGTATTCTTATCTATATTATCTAGTGATTCTTTAAGAACATTAATAGTCTCCTCAAAAGTATCCTGGTCAAAAATAGACTGGTTACTAGTTAAATAATCCTCCTTGAAGCCTTGAGCAAGAAAATGAATTTCTTGACTTCGGGCTTTAATATTATCTGGTACATCACCATTTAACTGCTCAACAATCTCATCGAGAATATAACAATACAGATTTACAATATCGGTGCTTTGATAGCGTATCGTCAAACAAGGTAGATCCATCATCTCAACATAAATTACATCATTATTTATATTTAGATCATCTTTTAAATAGATAGCACGATCTAGATATTTATGAAGTTGAGAATAGTCGATATCTTCACTACGTCTAACTTTCTTTTGGATGGAGTTGATTGCTAAGTCATCGTAAGCTTCTAGAACTCGCTCAATCATTTTAATCTTACTGTAGAGTACACAAATATCTCCTTCCTCTGTTTGTATCTTGACTCCACCAGATGAAATAGTCGTCTGATCCTGTTCTCGCTGAAAGTCAGGTTGATTTATGTTGAATCGGTTGGAGTCTAAATTATCGCGTTCAAACTTGCGAAAGGTGCGATACATCTTAAAAAATAAATCTCGTACTGCGTTGAAGTCACCCTCTGGAAAATTCTCAAAGCCATTTGGTAGACAAAACTCGAAATTATCTCCAACTTTAGATTTACGAATACCAATAAAAAAATCCTTAGAACCTTTAACTAGATTAAAACTGGAAAAATCAAACATAGAAATTAAAAATGTAGGCTAATATTTCGACTTTACAGCACTTCCCGGTGTTATGAGGTACATATCTAGCGAGCGAGATGCCCGCACTACAAGAGTTTCATGATTCAACTTTGTACCTCATAAGAGCGGAAACCGCTGTATATACGAATAGTGCAGTTAGTTCTTGAAATTGATTATATTTTTAACAAAAGTATTATGTAGTTTAGTGAAATCTCCAAAAGTTACCAGGTCATCTTTTTTTACTTTTAGAAGTTCTAATAGTGGCTTTTTATCACGATTAAAAACGCTGTCCCATAAGAAAAACATTAGTTTATTCTGTATTTGTTCAGCAGTAACTGAATCTTTGATGAAGTAATACCCAATTTGTTTGTCTTCAATTCCCCTAATTGAGTCATGGTATTTTTTGATGAAGGTGTTAAGTTTTGTAATAAGATTTCTCCATTCTTGTTCGTTTAAAACTCCATCTTTTCCATAGGTAGCCTTAAGAGGCTTGCTATGATCCCAGTTTACAAACTCCCAATCCCAACGACGCTTAAAGGCACTGTCCATGAAATAAATCGAATTATCAGAAGTGTTCATAGTCGCCAGAATAGAAAGATTAGGTGGAATTTTAATGCTTCTGTTTACCAAATCAAAATTTAAAAATTCAATTTTCTTTTGTAATGTTTCTAATTTAGCTACTTCTTCATAAGGTTGTAGCTTATAACTATTGATATTTCCTCTTTCATCATAACCAAATTTAGTTCCTACCAATTCTAATAGCTTGAAAAATTCGATAGTAGTTATATTAATTCCATAACTTGACCAACCATCTTTATCTCTATCTAAAAGTTGAAAAACAGTACCAAATATCGCGGAAGAATTACCCCGATTTATTTCATCAATAACAAGAGCAACATTTTTGGGTTGGTTGATTTGTTTACCTTCTTTATCGTAGGCATCTTTTATATTTTTATAAGCTTGAGATAGGGCTTTTAGAAAATGTCCTTCATAATAGTTGTACTCTACTTTACCAGACTTGGTAATTGGCACTAACTTACCCATGAAATCCCCATAAGTATATTCTGGATGAAAAACTGTCTTAATGATGTTTTCTGGATTTTCTTTACCTATATCTAAATCATTAGGGATAATCTCGGTAACAATTCTGTAACTTTTGCCAGTTCCAGGGCTACCGAAGATAATTTTTTGAATGGGTTGATTCATGATTGCGGACACCTGATAAGCAACTATTAAAACTCAATGCAAACATTATACATTAATACTTGGTATGTCAACTAGCTATATGTAAGCTGTAAAACTTTTTTACTCTCATCACCCCCTATCCGGTAAACTCAGAAATGCTGCGTTATTCCTAATCATGTCTGACTCCCAAGTAAGTGCTGCTGTTGCGAAACTCTACGATACCTATCCATTCCCTCCCGAACCCATCCTCGACGAACCACCACCAGGTTACAATTGGCGTTGGAATTGGTTAGCTGCTTATAGCTTCTGCACAGGTAGAAAACCGCAAAGGCAAGATATCCGCATTTTAGATGCTGGTTGTGGTTCAGGAGTCGGAACAGAATATTTAGTACATCTCAACCCGCAAGCGCAGGTAGTCGGAATAGATTTAAGTGCTGGTACATTAGAAGTAGCAAAAAAACGTTGTCAAAGTTCCGGTGCTGACCGTGTAGAATTTCATCACCTGAGTATTTATGATGTGGAACAAATACCAGGAGAATTTGATTTAATTAATTGCGTTGGTGTGCTTCATCATTTACCAGATCCCATTCGGGGTATTGAAGCATTAGCGAAAAAACTCGCCCCCGGTGGAATAATGCACATTTTTGTGTATGGAGAATTGGGAAGATGGGAAATACAACTCATGCAAAAAGCGATCGCTCTCCTCCAAGGTAACAAAAAAGGCGACTATCGTGATGGTGTCCAAGTCGGACGAAAAATATTTGCCTCATTACCAGAAAACAACCGCATTGTCAAGCGAGAAAAAGAAAGATGGGCAATGGAAAACCAGCGAGATGAATGTTTCGCTGATATGTACGTCCATCCTCAAGAAACTGATTACAATATTGATACATTATTTACATTAATAGACGCTGCTGGTTTAGACTTTGTGGGGTTCTCAAATCCTGGTTTTTGGCAATTGGAAAAGCTTCTAGAAAAAGCACCAGAGCTAATTGAACGAGCCGAAGAATTAACAGAACGTCAACGTTATCGTCTCGTAGAATTACTGAATCCCGAAGTTACCCATTACGAATTTTTCCTCAGTCGTCCTCCCCTCACCAAAACCGATTGGTCAGCAGATAACACATTACTAGCAGCTATTCCTGAACTTAACCCTTGCATAGATGGGTTTCCCAGTCAATGCTTATTTAACTATGATTATCAAATTATTAACTTAACAACAGCAGAATTTGAATTTATGCAAAAATGTGGTAACAATGCCACAGTGGCTGAAATTTTAGCCCAAGTCGAGCTAGACTTAAACGGAGTAAGACATCTCCTCAAACAACAACTACTCTTACTAACCCCCGGCGAGAGGGTGTAAAGTGCAGGGAGCAAAGGAGTCCGGGGAGAAATTCCTTCATCTGATTCTTGACTTCTGACTCCTGACTTCTGACTTCTGACTCCTGACTTCTGACTCCTGACTCCTGACTCCTGACTCCTGACTCCTCAAAAAATAAGTTAATTGTTTTTTTCTAAAGTAGTGTTACCGGATCGTGATATGATTCAACTGACTGAATGTACAGTCATCTCATATTAGCTGTACTGGTTTCAAGTCTCGTGAGCTTGTCAGAAGAATCAATTGCACCGACTCAGACAACACAACAAGATGAGAAATCTGGTTTTGCTCAAACAGAACCAGTAACCTCTTCCATGCAAGAGTTCTATCAACTCTATCAGAAGTTGCTAGTCATCACACTTGTGTTGACGGGGATTATTTTTATCTCTGTGTGGATTTTTTATTCCTTAAACATAGCCCTAAATTATTTGATTGGGGCGTGTACAGGTGTGGTTTACTTAAAAATGCTGGCTAACGATGTCGAGAGACTTGGTGGTGAAAAACAAAGTTTGAGTAAAAATCGTTTTGCTCTGATCATGATACCGATTATATTGGCGAGTCAATGGCATCAGCTACATATTCTGCCTATATTCTTGGGGTTTCTCACCTACAAAGCTACCCTCCTCATCTATATGGTGCAAACTGCATTCATTCCTGAAGCTTAAAGTTGTAGAGGTAAAGCACAATGCTAAACCACTACAGACAATCCTCCAATCCTCGATTTTTGGGGAAAACCTTGAAGAACGCCCATGCTTAGTGTATTAAACGCTTTTAACGCTTTTCCCCTCGCCGAATTAGAAGTAGGTCATCACTTCTTGTGGCAACTGGGCAGTCTCAAAATACATGGGCAAGTATTTCTCACCTCATGGTTTGTGATTGCTATCCTAGTAATAGCATCACTAGCTGCCACCAGAAACGTCCAAAAAATTCCTAGCGGCATCCAAAATTTGATGGAATATGCCCTAGAATTTATTCGGGATCTAGCGAAAAACCAACTCGGAGAGAAAGAGTATCGCCCCTGGGTACCATTTATTGGTACGCTATTCTTGTTTATCTTCGTATCAAATTGGTCAGGAGCATTAATTCCCTGGAAGCTAATCCACTTGCCTTCTGGTGAACTAGCCGCCCCTACCAACGACATCAATACAACCGTCGCATTGGCATTGCTAACCTCCTTGGCGTATTTCTACGCTGGATTTCGCAAAAGAGGTTTAGGCTACTTTAAGAAATATATTGAGCCAACACCAATTCTGTTGCCAATTGCCATTCTCGAAGATTTTACCAAGCCCCTCTCCCTAAGCTTCCGGTTATTTGGAAATATATTAGCGGATGAATTAGTAGTCGCGGTATTGGTATTGCTCGTGCCTCTCTTTGTGCCTTTGCCAGTAATGGCTTTGGGTTTATTTACTAGTGCCATTCAAGCCCTAGTATTTGCTACCCTAGCCGGGGCATATATTCATGAAGCCCTAGAGGGACACGGCGAAGAAGGACATGAGGAGCATTAACGCCCTCAGTTGATCGCCCAGTTAAAACGAGCAAATTCGCTCAAAACATCGCTACAGCGATTTGAGAACCTAGTACAGTGTGAAAAACACATATCTAGTTGTTACGTACATTTGTAATTTTTGTAGTTAAAGCAAGGAAAATCGTCATGGATCCAATCGTACAAGCTGCTTCAGTTCTAGCTGCTGCCCTCGCTATCGGTTTAGCTGCAATTGGACCTGGTATTGGTCAAGGTAATGCAGCCGGTCAAGCAGTAGAAGGTATTGCTCGTCAGCCCGAAGCAGAAGGCAAAATTCGCGGCACACTACTTTTAACATTAGCCTTCATGGAATCCTTGACAATTTACGGTTTGGTAATTGCCTTGGTATTGCTATTCGCTAACCCTTTTGCCTAAGACCGAAAAAGTTTTGTTAGTGTAGAGACGTGAAAGATGTCACAGACAGCGAAAAGCTGGACATCTGCACGCCTCTACAAACTGGCAACTTATCGCTCATTAGTCAGAACGGGATTCGTAAAATTATCAAAGGCTGGATCATCTTACTAGCCAAGAAAATTAGTATTCCAGCCAAAGAGGAGAGAAATGTTTGATTTCGATGCTACCTTGCCATTAATGGCATTGCAATTCCTGTTGTTGGCAGCTTTGTTGAATGCAATTTTCTACAAGCCTATGACCAAGGTATTGGATGATCGGGATAATTATGTCCGTACCAATAACCTTGATGCTCGTGAACGCTTGGCTAAAGCTGAAGCATTAGCTAAAGAGTATGAGCAGCAACTATCATCTGCGCGTAAGCAATCTCAATTGACTGTAGAAGCTGCCCAGAATGAAGCTAAGAAAATTACAGCACAAAAAATAGCTGAAGCTCAACAGGAAGCCCAAGCTCAACGCGAACAAGCTGCTAGAGAAATAGAGCAGCAAAAGCAAGCAGCTATGGCAACCCTAGAAGCACAAGTTGATGCCCTCAGCAACCAGATTCTAGAAAAACTATTAGGACCTGCTTTGGTGAAATAGTTCTAACTATATCACCAAGTTGGTGCTACGAAAGCATAAACACATCAGGGCTTATGCCCGAAAATGTGGCGAAATTTAAGTGTCCAAAACATTGGCACTTTTTTCCCTGTCGGGAAAAATCAACGAATTACCAAGCGAGCAGCGCACTTGTAGATGGCTAACATGGGCAATATTTTATTACTTGCCGCAGAAGCTGTTAACTCTGAAATGGCAGAAGGCGCAGCAGAAGGCGGTTTCGGTCTAAACCTAGACATCCTGGAAACCAATCTAATTAACTTAGTAATTCTGATTGGCATACTATTCTACTTTGGACGCAAAGTTTTAACCAATATCTTGAATGAAAGACGCTCCGGTATTGAAAGCGTTATTCAAGATGCAGAAGGACGCTTGCGGGAAGCACAAACTGCTTTGGCAAAAGCCCAAGGGCAGTTAACCCAAGCACAGCAAGAAGCACAGAGAATTACTCAAGTAGCTGAACAAAATGCTCAAGCAGCTAAAGAAGCTATTTTAGTTAAAGCGAATCTGGATGTAGCCCGTTTAAAAGAAACCGCAGCATCTGATTTGAATGCAGAACTAGAAAAAGCTATCTCCCAACTTCGACAAAAAGTAGTTGCACAAGCACTGCAAAAAGTTGAAGGACAACTCAAGGGTGGTATTAGCGCAGATGCTCAACAAATTCTAATTGATCGTAGCATCGCACAACTGGGAGGCGAGATATGAAAAGTGATGCAGCAACCGCTGAAGTATCTCAGCCTTATGCACAGGCACTGTTATCCATTGCTCAATCTCAAAACTTAACAGAAGAGGTTGGGGGAGACGCACGGACTTTCTTGAGCTTATTAACAGGGAGTCAAGAACTCACAAGCTTTTTGAGCAATCCCTTTGTCAAGCCAGAGAACAAGAAAAATGTCCTCAAACAATTACTTGGTGAAGGTGTAAACCTCTGCCTCCGTAACTTTTTACTGCTGTTAGTTGACAGAAGACGGATTGCTTTCTTAGAACCAATTTTACAGCAGTATTTAGTGCTATTACGCCAACTAAATCAAACTGTATTAGCTGAAATTACTTCTGCGGTTCCGTTGACCCAAACCCAACTGCAAGCAATTACAGAAAAGGTAATTACTCTGACCAAAGCTCGTCAAGTGGAATTAGCCACAAAAATAGACAGCGATTTAATTGGTGGTGTAATTATCAAAGTTGGTTCTCAAGTAATTGACGCTAGTTTGCGTGGACAAATACGTCGTCTTTCTTTGCGTTTAAGCAGTAACTAAAAAGTTCTGATAAATGTCAGTAGTCATTAGTTAATGGTCAATAGTCAATAGCTAATAAAAAACAACTGACAACTGACCGTTCGGCTGACGCTCACGGCGAAGCAACTGACAACTGACAACTGACAACTAACAACTAACAACTGACAACTGACAAATGAGTATTTCCATTAGACCTGACGAAATCAGCAGTATCATCCAACAACAAATCGAGCAATATGACCAAGAGGTTAAAGTTGCTAACGTTGGAACAGTGCTACAAGTTGGTGACGGTATTGCCCGGATTTATGGCTTGGAAAAAGCTATGGCTGGGGAACTCCTAGAATTTGAAGATGGCACAATTGGTATCGCCCAAAACTTAGAAGAAGATAACGTCGGTGCGGTACTGATGGGCGAAGGTCGGAGTATTCAAGAAGGTAGCTCTGTAACCGCTACTGGTAGAATTGCCCAAGTAGGCGTAGGTGACGCTCTCATTGGTCGCGTTGTTGATGCTTTGGGTCGTCCTATTGATGGTAAAGGTGATCCAAAAACAACCGAAACTCGGTTAATTGAATCTCCTGCCCCTGGGATTATTGCCCGTCGGTCTGTACATGAACCGATGCAAACAGGGATTACCGCTATTGACTCCATGATTCCCGTCGGCCGTGGTCAACGGGAATTAATCATTGGAGATCGTCAAACTGGTAAAACTGCGATCGCTATTGACACCATCATCAACCAAAAAGGTGAAGATGTAGTTTGCGTTTACGTAGCTATCGGTCAAAAAGCTTCCACCGTTGCTAACGTAGTTCAAACCTTACAAGAAAAAGGCGCGATGGACTACACAGTAGTTGTTGCGGCTAACGCCAGTGACCCAGCTACCCTCCAATTCCTCGCACCCTACACAGGCGCTAGTATTGCTGAGTATTTCATGTACAAAGGCAAAGCGACCTTAATCATCTATGATGACCTTTCCAAGCAAGCACAGGCTTATCGCCAAATGTCCTTGCTCCTCCGTCGTCCACCCGGTCGGGAAGCCTATCCTGGAGACGTATTCTACATTCACTCTCGCTTGTTGGAACGTGCTGCTAAACTCAGCGATGAATTAGGTAAAGGCAGTATGACTGCTCTACCTATCATTGAAACCCAAGCTGGTGACGTATCTGCATACATTCCTACCAACGTAATTTCTATTACTGACGGTCAGATTTTCTTGTCTTCTGACTTGTTTAACTCTGGTATCCGTCCCGCTGTAAACCCCGGTATCTCTGTATCCCGTGTAGGTTCTGCGGCGCAAACCAAGGCAATGAAAAAAGTTGCTGGTAAAATCAAACTAGAATTGGCTCAGTTTGACGACTTACAAGCTTTCGCACAATTCGCTTCTGATTTAGACAAAGCCACTCAAGACCAGTTGGCGCGTGGTGTCCGTTTACGGGAACTCTTAAAACAGCCCCAAAACGATCCTCTCTCCGTAGCTGAACAAGTAGCGGTTCTTTACGCTGGTATTAACGGTTACTTAGATGACATTGCAGTTAATCAAGTAACTAGCTTTGCTCTAGGTCTACGTGGCTACTTGAAGAATGTTAACACTGCATACTTCCAAGGCGTACAAGGTAGCAAAGCTCTAGGTGATGCAGAAGAAGCAGCTTTGAAAGCCGCTCTTACCGAATTCAAAAAGACCTTCCAAGCAGCAGCGTAACAGGTAACAGGTAATAGGTAGTGGGTAATAGGTAATAGCAATAACTTTTACCCAATTACCAATTACCAATTACCAATTACCAATTACCAATGACCTAAAAATTATGGCTAATCTCAAATCAATACGCGATCGCATTCAGTCGGTCAAAAACACCAAAAAAATCACAGAAGCCATGCGGCTTGTAGCAGCGGCGAGAGTCCGTCGCGCTCAAGAACAGGTAATTGCTACCCGTCCCTTTGCAGACCGTTTGGCGCAAGTATTATTTGGCTTGCAAACCAGATTGCGGTTTGAAGATGTCAACCTCCCCCTACTGAAAAAACGCGAAGTTAAAACAGTCGGTTTGTTGGTAATTTCCGGCGACCGGGGTTTGTGTGGTGGTTACAACTCTAACGTGATCCGCCGGGCTGAAAATCGGGCCAAGGAACTCAAAGCTGAAGGTGTAAACTATACTTATGTATTGGTTGGCCGCAAAGCTACTCAATACTTTCAACGCCGGAATCAGCCTATTGATGCCACCTACAGCGGTTTAGAACAACTTCCTACCGCCGCAGAAGCTACAAATATTGCTGATGAACTACTTTCTCTCTTCCTCTCGGAAAAAGTAGACCGGATTGAGCTAGTTTATACAAAATTTGTCTCCCTGGTTAGTTCTCGTCCCGTAGTCCAAACCCTTCTCCCTTTGGATACCCAAGGTTTAGAAGCAGCGGATGACGAAGTTTTCCGTTTAACTACCCGTGGTGGTCAATTCCAAGTGGAACGGGAAAAGGTAGCTAGTACAGTTACCGCTTTACCTAGTGACATGATTTTTGAACAAGATCCAGTGCAAATTCTGGATTCTTTGTTGCCATTATATCTGAGCAATCAGCTATTACGGTCATTACAAGAATCAGCAGCTAGTGAACTGGCCGCACGGATGACAGCGATGAGTAACGCCAGCGAAAACGCCGGTGAATTGATTAAAACTCTATCTTTGTCTTACAACAAAGCCCGTCAAGCCGCAATTACCCAGGAACTTCTGGAAGTTGTCGGTGGTGCGGAAGCGCTTACTTAACTTGGTGATTGGTGATTGAAGCCATAAAATAAACTATGGCCAATCATCAATTACTAATTTTTAACCAAGGAAAATGATATTTGTCCATCTTCAAGACGGAATTTATAGAAAAGCTAAAGAGTCAATATTTTTGCATTTAAACTTGGTAATATGACCGATACCATACAACAAATCGCTCAATACCCACTTCAATCGAAGTATTGGGTTTAAAACCAATATCTTGCACCAAATCATCAACATCAGCATAAGTTACAGGTAAATCACCAGGTTGTATTGGTAGCAGATTCTTTTTGGCTTTCATACCCAAGTAATTTTCTAGGGTTTCGATGAAGTTCATTAATTCAATCGGCTGATTATTGCCGATATTGTAATTTTTATATGGTGCATAACTTGTCGCGGGGTCAGGTGCATTTCCCGACCAATTGGGATTCGATTCAGCAACTTGATCAATAACGCGAATTACACCTTCAACAATGTCATCAATATAAGTAAAATCGCGTTTCATTTTACCATAATTAAAAACATCAATTGGTTGTCCTGCCAAAATTGCTTTAGTGAAGAGAAACAATGCCATATCAGGACGACCCCAGGGACCGTAAACTGTAAAAAAGCGCAATCCTGACGCTGGCAAGCCATACAAACTACTATAAGTATGTGCCATTAATTCGTTGGCTTTTTTGCTGGCTGCGTATAAACTAACGGGATGATCTACATTGTCGTGAACGGAGAAAGGAATTTTTGTATTTGCACCGTAAACTGAACTGGAAGAAGCAAATACTAAATGTTGTACATTTGTATGCCGGCAACCTTCTAGAATATTGACAAATCCTACCAAATTACTATCTACATAGGCGTGGGGATTTTTTAATGAATAGCGCACTCCTGGTTGTGCAGCCAAATTTACAACTTTATCAAAGTTTGATTCAATGAATAATTTGGGGATACTTTCTCTGTCTGCTAAATCTAATAAATGGAAGCTAAAACCTGGTTTTTCTAAAAGTTGTTTTAGTCGATCTTTTTTTAAAGTTACATCGTAATAATCATTGAGATTATCCAAACCAATAACTTCATCGCCCCTTTCTAGTAAGTGTTTACTGAGGTGAAAACCAATAAAACCAGCCGCACCTGTAACTAAAATTTTCGTCATAATTTCACCACTGTAATATATATGGAGATTTACATTCTCCGTTTCTGCGTAAATTTTGTAACTTGTTAAGATAAACAATAATACTTAATAAATAATGTTGTATTTAATACTCATTTAATTTATATTACGTAATTTACTTCTGATATCAATCACCGAAATAGAGAATATAGCGGTTTACCAACCCGTTACTAATATAGCATTCTCATTTTTGCCTCCCGTCTGTCCCCTGGTTTTATGAATAAGTTTAAGAATCATCAGAGTACAGAATGTAGGATAAAATCTATATTCATCCCAGAAAATGGAAGTATGTATCTTCTTGAATATCAAATTTAGATTACAGATTCGACATACTTCTTAATAAACCAACAGTGTAAACGCAAAACGTTCTAATCTGAAAATCGACCGAGTTAATTTACTGGGTTTTAGAGGCGTAACATTCATAAATACGCAAAAATGTCAAGCCTTAAAATAAATAACCCAGGCTGAACAGATAAACAATTATGATAGGAGTCTTAAAAATCCCATGAGTGTTAAGGCAAGCGGTGGAAGCTCAGTTGCGCGTCCGCAACTATATCAAACCTTACCTGTCGCCACCATTTCCCAAGCGGAACAACAAGACCGCTTTTTGGGAAGAGGTGAACTAAGTGAACTTGGCAGTTATTTTACCTCCGGGGCAAAGCGGTTAGAAATTGCCAAAATTTTGACAGACAATTCCGAAATCATCGTTTCTCGTGCGGCTAACCGGATTTTCATTGGTGGTTCACCAATGGCTTTCTTAGAAAAGCCCCAAGAGAAAGAATTGGCAATGGTTGGCGCTGGTGCTAATGTCCAAGAGGGCATGAAACTAGGAACAGTCACCTACGTTGAAAGTAGTGGTGGTTTCTTTGAAAACCTCCGTTCTATCTTCAATACTTCTGCTGGTGGACCAACACCTCCAGGCTTTAGACCTATTAACGTCGCTCGTTATGGGCCTAGCAACATGGCCAAAAGCTTACGTGACTTGTCTTGGTTCTTGCGCTATGCCACCTACGCCATTGTCGCTGGCGACCCCAACATCATCTCTGTAAATACCAGAGGTTTGCGGGAAATTATTGAAAATGCCTGTTCTGGAGAAGCAACCATCGTCGCTTTACAAGAAATCAAAGCAGCGTCCCTGTCTTATTTCCGTAAAGATGCCGCAGCCACAGAAATTGTGACTGAGTACATGAATGTGTTGCTGACAGAATTTAAAGCACCAACACCTTCTACTAAAGTTCGTCAACGTCCTTCCGGTGACCAACAAGGGTTACAACTGCCACAAATTTACGCTGTGGCCGCAGAACGTCGTCCCAAGTACGCCATGAAGCCCGGCTTGTCTTCTAGCGAAAAGACAGAAATCATTAAAGCGGCTTACCGTCAAGTATTCGAGCGCGATATTACCCGTGCTTATAGCTTGTCTATTTCTGACTTAGAATCGAAAGTCAAAAATGGCGACATCTCCATGAAGGAGTTTATTCGCCGTTTAGCTAAATCTCCCCTTTACCAAAAACAGTTTTATCAGCCTTTTATTAACAGCCGGGTGATTGAATTGGCTTTCCGTCACATTTTAGGACGGGGACCAAGTAGCCGTGAGGAAGTGCAAAAATATTTTGCCATTGTTTCCCTCAAAGGTTTGGCAGGTTTAGTTGATGCTTTGGTAGATTCTACCGAATACAGCGATTACTTTGGTGAAGAAACAGTTCCCTACATTCGGGGTCTGGGTCAAGAAGCCCAAGAATGTCGTAACTGGGGACAACAGCAAGACCTGTTTAAATACAGTGCGCCTTTCCGGAAAGTTCCTCAGTTTATTACAACTTTTGCTGCTTACGAACAACCATTACCTGACCAACATCCCTACGGTTCTGGTAATGACCCCTTGGAAATCCAATTTGGGGCGATTTTCCCGAAAGCAACCCGCAACCCCAGCAGCAGCCCTGCACCGTTTAGTAAGGATACTCGCCGGATCTTGATTCACCAAGGTCCTGGTATCAATAACCAACTCAGCAATCCTAATGCTCGGAGTGTAGCTCCTGGGACTTTGGGCGCGAAGGTGTTCAAGTTAGACCAGTTACCTGGAACTATTGGCAGAAAAGCTCCTAAGGGTGTAAGTGTCAAGTTCTCGGAAAGTTCTACCCAAGCGGTAATTAAGGCTACTTATCTACAAGTTTTTGGTCGTGATGTTTACGAAGGTCAACGGCTGAAAGTTGCGGAAATTAAGCTGGAAAACGGCGATATCACCGTCCGCGAGTTTGTGCGGATGTTGGCGAAGTCGGATTTATTCCGGAAGATGTACTGGACTTCTCTCTATGTCTGTAAAGCCATTGAGTACATTCACCGTCGCTTGTTAGGTCGTCCTACCTATGGTCGGGAAGAAAACAATAAGTATTTTGACATTGCTGCTAAGAAGGGCTTTTATGCAGTCGTTGATGCCATTCTTGACAGTGAAGAATACAGTCAAGCATTTAATGAAGATACAGTTCCTTACGAACGCTATCTAACTCCTGCGGGTGTGTCTTTACGTCAATTACGTGTGGGGACTATCCGCGAAGATTTGGCGAATGTTGAGAAACAGGAAACACCTCGCTTTGTGGAATTGGGTACAGTCACAGAAATGCGGACTGAACCAGATATTGAGTTCCGCATTAACCAAGGTGTTACTAAGCAACGTGAGCAAACCAAGGTCTTTAAACTGACAGCAGTTAAAAATGACAAGGTTGCGGCGGAAACTGTGATTAGCGGCGCTTATCGGCAGATTTTCGAGCGCGATATTGCTCCTTACATCTCTAAGAACGAGTTCACGGTTCTAGAAAGTAAGTTGGTGAATGGTGAAATCAGCGTTAAGGAATTTATTCAAGGTTTGGGTTACTCTAGCCTGTACCTGAAGGAGTTCTACACACCTTACCCCAATACAAAGGTAATTGAGTTGGGTACTAAGCATTTCTTGGGTCGCGCTCCTATTGACCAAGCAGAAATTCGTAAATACAACCAAATTCTCGCTACTCAAGGGATTCGGGCTTTTATTAGCGCGATGGTTGAAAGTGCTGAATATGGTCAAGTGTTTGGTGAAGATACTGTTCCTTTCCGTCGCTTCCCCACTTTACCTGCGGCTAATTTCCCCAATACCGAGAAGCTTTACAACCAGTTAACCAAGCAAAATGATGATTTGGTTGTTCCTAGTTTTGAAACTGTGAAGCCACGGATTAAAACTGAGAATACGCCAATTCTAGCGAAGGCGATCGCTGATTTGGCAGCCCAAGCCAAGAAAATGGACAAGACTAAACCCTTGTTTATTGAATTGGGTCGTTCTTTCAATGATGGTCGTGGTCAATCTGTAGAAGTTGGTGTTGGTACAAGCCGTCGCAAACCAGCCCGGATTTACCGTGCTACCACTGGGACAAATTCCCCCGAAACCAATCAGGTCATTAATGCTATCTACTGTCAGGTAATGGACGTATTTAGCGGTCAAGTACCTGCTTATTTCCGCCGTTCTGACTTGGATAGCAAATTGCGTAACGGTGAAATTACCGTGCGTGAATTTGTTCTCGAACTAGCCAGTTCCGAAATCTATCGCAAACGGTTCTACGCGCCTTATCCCAACACCAAGGTAATTGAATTCCTCTTCCGTCACCTCTTGGGACGCGCACCAGCTACCCAAGGCGAAATCCGTCAATATAACAAATTATTGGCTGATAGCGGTTTAAGGGCTGCTGTAGAGGCAATTGTCAACAGTCCTGAGTATGCTCGTTACTTTGGTGAAGACGTTGTTCCCTACAAACGCTATCCATCTTTACCAGCAGGTAACTACTTGGGTAGTGTTCAAGCTGAAGCTGACTTGGTGAAACAATCTTGGTCTAGCTTGTCTCCTTCTGTTCTCACAGGTGGTCTTCCCAATAGATAGGAAAATGGGTCATGGGTAATAGGTAATAGGTGACAGAAAAGGTTGTTTTATCTAGCTTTTTACTGTTCCCTGTTCCCTGTTCCCTGTTCCTCCGCAGTCGCTCCACTTGGGGAGACCCCAAGACCGCGCTGCTCTCTGTTCCCTGAGAATGAGCAAATCTGAAAATAAGTGTTACAAAATATTAAGAGCAGTAATAAATGCTCAACATAATACTGGACAATATTTTGCGGGAGGTAATTGAGTTTTCCACCTGGTTTACACCAAATCCAGTCAATCTGGCTAAAAATGTAAATCAAGATGTAAATTCAGTACCAACCATATAAAGTCGTACCAGTTTAATCAAATTCTGGTTCCATTAGTTTTGGAGGAATCCATTAATGAGTATCGTCACGAAAGCTATCGTGAATGCTGATGCAGAAGCTCGCTACCTCAGCCCCGGTGAATTAGACAGAATCAAAGGTTTTGTTGCTGGTGGCGCACAACGTCTTCGCATCGCTCAAGTATTGACCGAAAACCGCGAACGCATTGTTAAAGGTGCTGGCGACCAACTGTTCCAAAAACGTCCTGATGTTGTTTCCCCCGGTGGTAACGCTTACGGTCAAGAAATGACAGCTACTTGCTTGCGTGACTTAGACTACTACTTGCGTCTTGTTACCTACGGAATCGTTTCTGGTGATGTTACAGCCATCGAAGAAATCGGTATCGTTGGTGTCCGCGAAATGTACAAGTCTTTGGGTACTCCCATTGATGCAGTTGCTGGTGGCGTTGCCGCTATGAAGAACGTTGCTGCTACCTTGTTGTCTGCTGAAGACTCCGGTGAAGCTGGTTCTTACTTCGACTACGTTGTTGGTGCAATGCAGTAAGTTTTAGCTGTTTTTTGGCTCAAACTAAAACTGTGGCAATAAGGTTGGAAATAAGGAAAAAACAACAATGCAAGACGCAATTACCTCCGTTATCAATTCTTCAGATGTTCAAGGTAAATACCTTGATACCGCTGCTCTCGAAAAGCTAAAAGGCTACTTCGCTACTGGTGAACTGCGCGTTCGTGCAGCTACAACCATCAGTGCTAATGCTGCTGCGATCGTTAAAGAAGCTGTAGCTAAATCCTTGTTGTACTCTGACATCACCCGTCCCGGTGGTAATATGTACACCACACGCCGTTACGCAGCTTGTATCCGTGACTTGGATTACTACTTGCGTTATTCTACCTACGCTATGCTTGCTGGCGACGCTTCCATTTTGGATGAGCGCGTATTGAATGGTTTGAAAGAAACCTACAACTCCTTGGGAGTACCCGTAGGCGCTACTGTTCAAGCTATCCAAGCTATGAAGGAAGTAACCGCTAGTTTGGTTGGTCCTGACGCTGGTAAAGAAATGGGCGTTTACTTTGACTATGTCTCCTCTGGCTTGAGCTAAGAGTTAGCTTTGCACTTAGTCATATAGGTGCGGCTTTGTTAAGGTCTGGAGATCAATCATGATTGCTAGAAGGTTCTCTTGCTGATTGATTGTAAGTGTTATCAGTCTAGTATTGATGGTTGATTTCCAGCCTTGGAAAAAATAATTAAAGATTTTGACTCAAGATATTTGAGATAAAAAAGTTTCTAAAACAATATCAGGAGATTTGAAACAAAATGGCTCGTTTATTTAAAGTAACTGCTTGTGTTCCCAGCCTAACTCGGACTCGCACCCAACGCGAATTACAAAATACTTACTTTACTAAGTTAGTTCCTTATGAAAATTGGTTTCGTGAACAACAACGGATTCAAAAAATGGGTGGCAAGATTGTTAAAGTGGAATTAGCAACTGGTAAACAAGGTACTAATACTGGTTTGTCTTAATTTCTATAAATCAAACATTATTTTATTTTGATTTTATCAGGGGTCAGTAATGACCTCTTTTTTATGTTGAGAATTTCATATCAGAGAATGTCAAAGAGCGGATTTCTTCATCAATTCCTGAACTTGAGCCGCTACCAGAGGATTTGGATCTGTTTTTAATGTTTTTCATTACTATCCGGCATTTTTTCCCGTTCCACAATTCCGTGTTCTATCAGCCGCTGGAGTTTTTCCTGTGGTGGACGGCGATCTAAAATATGCAATAACATAGCAAAAGTCCTGAACAACTGAGTATTATTTTTCCCACTCAGCCTTCAGGACTATCATTTTAGAATAAATTGACATAAATCTAATTATGGTTGAATGCTGAGGGAATGGGAAAAATTTCCCTGGGGTCAATTTTAGATCCTATTATTCACTAATTCATACAGCACTCATTACCAGGTTGTTGACAAGATTATTTTTTGGGTGAAATCAGCATCATCATATTCCGCCCTTCTTTCTTAGGTGCTTGCTGAAGTTCACCAAAAGGCTCTAAATCCGTAGCCATCCGTTTAAGCAGCGTTTCTGCCAAGTCACTGTGTTGAATTTCCCGACCTCGGAACATCACAGTAGCCTTAACTTTATCGCCATCTTTGAGGAAGCGTTCAGCTTGCTTAACGCGCACATTATAGTCATGTTCTTCTATTTTGTAGCGCATTTTCACTTCTTTCACATCAGCCGTGTGCTGCTTCTTCCGGGCTTCCCGCGCCTTCTTCTCCTGCTCAAACTTATATTTCCCATAGTCCATTATTCGACACACTGGCGGATCAGCCTTGTCACTAATTAGCACTAGGTCTAATTCCTTTTCCTCTGCTAATTGTATCGCTTCCTGCGGAGTTATAATTCCCAGTTGTGCGCCATCAGTGTCAATCACCCGAATTTTCGGGAAGCGAATCCGTTCGTTAATTTGGGGCAGATCGCGAGTTCTTTTTTTCTCAATCACAGGCATTATGATTAGTGGCAGCTCTATTAGTTAAGATTTTGGACTGGTCTTCAATTTAGTTAGTTTAGTTTGATATGCCATTGAAGGCAAAATACAACAGTAACTCAGAATTGGAAAATGAATATCCCTCTCTAGTGTAGCAAATTTATAAGGGAAGTTTAATCAAGTGATTGACTGTATAGTCTGACTCTGAGTTGATTCCACTGCATTATTTAACGTAAATTACATGATATTTGACACTAATAACTATTGTTACAATTTTCTTCTGAGATACATAGAGGTATGATATCTAGAAGATGTTTCCATGATAGCAAAATTAGGTATACATTGAAGCTAACCAAATATAATGTAACATATTAAGAAAGAACGCACAAAATTAATAGTTTCCAACTAATCACTAAGAGATAACTGTGACTACCGTAACACATTGGCAGCAAAGAGTTGGTAATCAAAGGGATTGGGTGTGGCGTGGTTGGCAAACCCGTTATACTTATATTCGTCCTCCCCATGATTATGCAAAAACAACACCTTTAATTTTACTTCATGGTTTCGGCGCGTCCATTGGTCATTGGCGACATAATTTAGAGGTTTTGGGTAAATCTCATCCGGTTTACGCCTTAGACATGATTGGTTTTGGGGCTTCGGAAAAGGCTGCAACTAGCTACAATGTGGAACTGTGGGTAGAGCAGGTTTACGATTTTTGGAAAACCTTTATTCGTCAACCAGTGGTTTTAGTGGGTAATTCCATCGGTTCACTAATTTCTATAGTCGCAGCCGCTAACCATCCTGATATGGTAAAGGGGATAGTGATGATGAGTTTACCTGATCCTAATTTGGAACAGGAGATGATCCCGACTGCTTTACAACCTCTTGTTAGCGGGATTAAAAGTATATTGACTTCCAGATTAATACTAAAACCGATATTTTATTTTGTGCGTCGTCCTGGTGTGCTGCGTCCTTGGACTAGTTTTGCTTATGCCAATCCTGAAGCTGTTACTGATGAACTTATAGATATTTTAGCAGGACCGCCCCAGGATAGGGGATCTGCCCGTGCCTTTAGAGCCTTGTTTAAAGCGACAACGGGGGTTAATTTTAGTCCTAGTGTCAAGAAGATTTTACCAAACTTAACAATTCCTATGCTGTTAATTTGGGGGAAAAAAGACCGATTTGTGCCACCAAAACTAGCAAATCAATTTGTTGGCTACAATGAAAAATTGCAATTGCTATATTTGGAAGATGTCGGTCATTGTCCCCAGGATGAATCACCAGAACAAGTTAATCAGGCGATTTTAGATTGGATTGGTAATTCGTCAGTTGTTAGTAGGGGCGAAGCATTTGGAAGATAAATTATCGGTCATTGCCAAAAATAGTTCTCCAAATGCTTCGCCCGTACAGTTGTCAGTTGTCAGTTGCAAAAAATATATTTCTCTCCCCTGCTCCTTGCTTCTTCTTTTGACTAAAAAATTATTCAGTAAATTTTAATTAGTATTAACTTGCGTTGTATCAACATCTGTAGTGCCATCAACGGTGTGAGCTACAGCAATTAGTTGATTAAGAATATCTTGGGTGGGAACTTGACCTTTTAGTACCACAGTGCTACCTGTTTGAGCAACCCAAATAGTGTCAATATCATCAAGGTCAGGATCTTGATCAAATGCTAATGCTACGCGCTTGGCTAAACCACTTTGGTCATATTCTCCATTTAATCCCATGCGTTCTGGCTCTGTTGTTTGTGTATTAACATCATCGCTAGAAGTTCGATTAACTTGGCCGCTTTCCGATTGCTCTAAGCCAAACATTCTTTGTAACCAACCCATAAATACTTTGTTCCTGTCAATTTTCACTGCTGATGACAATATATGGCTTTAATTTCAAGGCTGCATCTATCTTTGAAAATAGATAACTTTTCCACAGGAACGGAATGATTGTAATTATTAAGTATAAAATAAAAATTCAGACCGACAATGCAGCGTAGTCGAAACTCGCTTTGCAGTCGTCAGTAACCCAGCCCTAAAGGGACTGAGCTTGCAAGAGTAATCAGGCAAGCTGTGCTGACCAGACCACCTTGAGCTTAGTCTCATGGTAGCCGTTATTTAAGTCACGACACCCCGGAATGCGTAGCTAGTTCCCTGCTCTGTCACTTGCAATTAAACAGTTTTAAGGTCACTGAAACAGTGTTGCAAGTCTAAAAAGCTTTTATAACTGGTCGTTCGCGCAGCGTGCCGGAGGCATCTAGCTAACATTACCCCAGAAATGGGAGGCTCTTTGGAGCAAAACATTATGCGTACAGAGTTGGGAAATTTGAATCGGTAATTGTCCCGTTGAAAGTACACCACAAAAGTACCCCGAATTTCTTAACTCCAAGGCGGTAATGAAAAAAGATTCAAAGCGGTTAAAACCGCCCGTGTCGTTTCCCTCTCAGGGCTACAGCCGCTGAGTTTCCCACTTACCGGGTATTCTTATGAGTGCCGGTCTGCGTTCATGTCATGCTCTTTTAGTCGCCGATGAAACATACGCTGTCAGTTATTGTGGAAGATGAAGCGGGGGTTCTATCCCGCATTGCTAGTTTATTTGCTCGTCGGGGTTTTAATATTGAAAGCCTGGCTGTGGGACCTGCGGAACAGGAAGGAGTATCCCGAATTACGATGGTTGTTCCTGGTGATGATCGCATTATTGAGCAACTTACCAAACAACTGTATAAGTTAGTTAATGTTCTCAAAGTGCAGGATATTACAGAAATTCCTTGTGTAGAAAGAGAATTGATGCTTCTGAAAGTAAATGCTACTAGCAGTAATCGTTCGGAGATTATCGAATTGTCGCAGATTTTCCGAGCGCGAATTGTGGATGTGGCTGAAGATTCTTTGACTTTGGAAGTTGTGGGTGATCCTGGTAAAATGGTGGCGATTGTGCAAATGCTACAAAAATTTGGACTGAGAGAAATCGCTCGCACAGGTAAAATTTCTCTGACTCGTGAATCGGGTGTGAATACTGAATTACTGAAGTCTTTACAAGCAAAAGTCTAGTGTAATTGCAAACGGATGATCAAGAAGTTAATCATCGAAGTTTTTCATGTAATCAAGCAGCAGATATGGTGTAATGGCTATATCTGCTGCTATTATTTTGATAATAGGCATCTCCGGTAATTAAATGTGCGTGGTTTGAAACCCTTGTAGAGACGTTCTATAGAACGTCTCTACATTCATTTTCGGAGATGTCTAATGAAGATTAAAAGTTAGGTGTTGCTAAAATTTCATCTTGCCTAAATTAAGTCGGTAATAGAAAATTGTCGCTGTTTCTCAAGGTCTTGTAAATGAAGTTTTTCTATATATATGGCTTCAGCATAATATTTATCTTTTTCTGGTTCGGCCTCAGGATCTATTTTTTCCCATTGTTCCATAAAATAACGATAGCGTTTTTCTCGAAATACTCTCTCCATACAAGCTAATGCTGCTTGAATAACATGAGGAGTTCGTAATATTTCTGTTTTATTTTTTTCGTTGAGATGAAATATATGAGAAACTATTTCTAGTTCTTCTGCTAATTCTAAATATCTATTTTGCACACTAGAAATTAAATCAACTTCATCAACTGTAAATTCTGCCATTTGTTGCCATAAAAAGCGATGATGAGAAAGACTAAATTCTAAATTACGGTTTTCTAAATCTTCAATAATTATTTGCCGCTGCTGGGAAGAATGAAGATAAATAATTAATAATAATGCCTCCGCTCGTTCTAGTAAACTGCGTTCTGTGTTAACTAAAGATAGCTTTGGGGTTTTAGTTGCGGGATTACTTGTCCGCGGATTTAGAGATTTTATCCTACCAGGTTTAATTTGAGTTAGGAGATTTTCAACTCTTAGAGGAATAAGTCGAGTATCTCCTAAACTCAATATTTCTGCACAGGAAGAAACATAATAATTAAGTGTATCACTATTAACTATATTTTGCAATAGTTTAACTATTTGTTGGGTGACTTGTTGGAAATCAGTAGCTTGTTTTAAATCTCGATTTTTAATAATATTTTGAATTTGCCAATCAAGCCAAAGTGGCGCATTTGTTAATAGTTTTTGATAATCGGCTGAAGTGTGACTATGTAAATATTCATCAGCATCTTTACCATTAGGTAAATTGAGGATTTTTAATTGCACTTCCCCTGCATAAGCCAAATTAGCAATTTCACCAATTGCTCTTTCTGTGGCGTTTGTGCCGGCTTTATCAGCATCAAAATTGAGGATTAATTGTTTGGATTCTGTGTAACGTAATAATAGCCGAACTTGTTCTATACTTAATGCAGTTCCTAGGGAAGCAACGGCGTTATTAATTCCGGCTGCATGGAGAGCGATCGCATCAAAATATCCCTCAACTACCACCGCTTGATCAACTTTAGAAATACCGTCTTTAGCTTCATCTAAAGCAAATAACATTTTCCCTTTACTAAATAATTCTGTCTCTGGAGAATTGAGATATTTAGGTTGTTCATCTGTTAAAGTTCTGCCACCAAAAGCAATGACTCTACCTTGAATATCCCGAATAGGAATCATTAAGCGATCACGAAATACATCATAATATCCACCTCCTTCTTTCCGGGGTTTAATTAATCCCGCTTGTTCTACTAATTGCACGGGATAATGTTTACTTTCTACCAAATAACGGTAAAGAGTTTCCCAACCAGCAGGAGCATAACCTAAACCAAATTGTTGAATTGTTCCTTGTTTAAATTGACGAGTTTGTTCTAAATACTCTAATGCTTTTTGTCCTTGAGACTGTCTTAAAGTGTGTTGATAAAATTGAGCAGCAGTAGCAAGAACCGTATATAATTGATCACGTAAAGATATTTGCCGTTGTAATTCTTGTCTTTGTTCAGGTTCTAAAGTTTTAACCGGCACTTGATAACGTTTTGCTAAATCTAGTACCACGTCTGCAAATTGACGTTTTCCCAAGTCCATGACAAACTTAATCGCATTACCCGCTGCTTGACAGCCAAAGCAATAATACATTTGCTTATTAGGACTAACGCTAAAACTGGGGCTTTTCTCATCATGAAAAGGACATAACCCCAAAAAATCTTTACCTCGTTTTCGCAAAACTACATACTCCGAAACCACATCAACAATATCAGCCCTGAGTTTTACTTCTTCGATAGTGTCTGGATGTAAGCGGGGAATTTGCATGAGAGGTAAACAGTGAGAAGTGATATCTATTATATAGCAGGATTCACATCCAAAAATAGGGATAAAGCATGAGCTAAACCCCTACACCTATTCCCTATTCCCTATGGCACTACATATCAGATGCACCAGTAGCAATTAAACTTCTGAATAAGGCTGCTGACCATCCTGTTTCTTTGAGTACCGCAAATTATGTGCTATTTATTTTCAATATTTTGTTGTAAGTAAGTAAAAAAACTATTTGCCAGGATAGCAGCTTGTGTGCGATCGCGTAAACTTAGTCTATTTAAGATATTCGTAACATGATTTTTAACTGTACCCTCAGAAATATACAATTTTTTGGCAATTTCTCGATTATTATCACCAATAGCAATTAACCGCAAAACTTCTTTTTCTCTAGGGGTGAGTTCCGCTAAGTTCGCTGGTACAGCTAATACTGGTTGTGAATTAGCCGGAAATTGAGTGACTAGTTTTTTGACTATTCCTGGTCCCAATTGGGAATATCCTTTGTCAACTGCACGAATGGCGACTGCTAACTCTTCTGAGGGTGTATCTTTAAGTAAATAACCCATTGCGCCATTTTGTAATCCTGCTTTCACATATTCATCATCATCAAAAGTTGTTAAAATAAGAATTTTGCTGTGAGGAAAATGGTGATTAATTTCTTTGGTAGCAGCAACTCCATCTATGATAGGCATTCTAATATCCATTAAAATTACGTCAGGTTTTAATTTTTCAACTAGATTAATTGCGATTTGACCATTTTCAGCTTCCCCGACAATTTCTATATCTGCTTCTAATTCTAATAAGGCTCTTAAACCTTGACGAATTAAACTTTGATCATCTACAAGTAAGACTTTAATCATTTTTGTTGGTAATTGGTAATTGGTAATTGGTAATTGGTGATTGGTGATTGGTAATTGGTGATTGGTGATTGGAAAAAATATTCTCCCCTGCTATAAATAAGGGATATCAACTATAATTTGACAACCATGATTATGACTGCTATGAATATGAAATTCACCTCCTAATGCCAACGTGCGATCGCGCATACTTTGTAAACCAAATCCAGTAGTATTTTGCTCTAAATCAAAACCTCTGCCATTATCCTGAATTGTTAACTTCACAGTTTCTAATGTTGTTGTTAATTCTAGTTGAACTTCTGTGGCTTGGGCATATTTAGAAATATTAGTTAATGATTCTTGAATAACTCGATAAATAGGAGTTCTGACTTCCATAGACAATGGAGAAATAATGGATATTTGACAACTGGGTAAAATGCCAGTAGAACGCTGAAAATCTGCCGCAAGATTCTGAATTGCCTGTTCTAATGATTGTTCTTGTAAAGGATGGGATCTCATGGTAGAAACCGATTGACGGACATCTTGTAAGGCTTTTGAACCGAGTTCTTTGGCAGTGGCTAAAAACGTCATTGCTCTAGGTATATCGTGTTTTGATAACTTTAAAGCAGTTTCTAATTGAAGATTTAAAGCCGTCAGAGAATGTCCTAAAGAATCATGAATTTCTCTAGCAATACGGTTGCGTTCTTCCAAAGTTGCCTGACTTTCAATTTTCAAGGCATATTGACGGAGTTTTTCGTTTGCAGCTTGGAGTTTATCTCGACTTTGCCGTTCAGATAAAACAGTATTCATTAATACTAAAACAAATACTAAACTTAAACCAAATAAAACTGCTAAACTAAAACTAAAAAACCAAAATCTTTCTTGGGCTATTGGTGAAAATCGTCCAGGAGGCATCCTTTGTCTGAGGGTAAGTAAAAATAAAATAAATGAGGAAAAAGTAACTGCTAATCTTCCTGGTAGTGGAAAAATTAAACAACTGCGAGTTACCAAAATTAGATAGAGAAAGGGAAAAAGCCTCGCACTTCTACCACCAAAAAAGCCAGTAATTAAAATTAATATAACTTCAATAGTCGTATAAATAAATTTATTGATTTTATTGTAAGTAGGCAATCTTAAACCCATTAAACCGAAAAATGTCAAACTGCAAATTGTCAGTTCTGGATACATGACAGAAAAGCGCGGTGAAGGAGATGGCATTAATGCCATTAACGCTGAAAATCCTAATAGTAGCCATTCTAAATAAAGTAGAAATCGAAAAGGATGATTATTAAATTGAATAGGACGATTCATAAAAAATTGATAATTGAAAAAATGGCAGCCTAACCTAGATTTAATATATTTGTATCATGATTCAAGTTCAATAGGATGAGAGGAAGATATTGAAATCCTAATTTCATGACTAAAGTCATGGGTGTAGACGTGACCTTTGCCTCATATCATTACTGGGCGTTAATCTATATGATAGGAACTATAGAAAGCCGACATAACCAAAAGGTATTTATGAAACTGAAGACATTATCACTGATTGCTGGTACTCTGGCTTTAACTTTAATCGCAACTCCATTTGCAGTTCAAGCGGAACAAAATAATCCATCCTCACCTCAACCTGGTAAAGAATGGCAAAAAAAGGGTCAATTTCAAAAGTTGAATTTGACACCTGAACAAAAAGCTAAAATGAAGGAAATCGGCCGCAGTACCCGCGCTCAAATTGAAGCTGTTTTGACTCCCGAACAAAAGACAAAATTACAAGCTGCAATGGCTGAACGTAAGGCTCAACATCAAGCGCAACGTCAAGAAGGACGTGGTAAAAAAGGTGATATTTTTGCTTCTTTGAACTTAACTGAAACACAGAAAAATCAAATTAAACAAATTAGAGAGTCATCAAAACAACAAATGCAAGCTGTGTTAACTCCGGAACAGCAAGCACAAATGAAGCAAATGCGAGAAAATATGCGTTCTCGTCGTCAACAAGATAAACCTCAATAATTCTTGACTATTCAAATAAGATTAATAAATTAGGGGTGGGCTTAAAATCTCATCCCATTTTTGTATATAGGCAAACTTTAGAGAGGGCGTTACAATTTGTTAACGCCCCTTTTTTGGATCATTTCTGGACGATCATATTCATATCCCAAGTATACAAACCGATTTGGTTAGGAACTCTCACAAAGCGGCCTGTGCGATGACCCCTAGATAGTTCATTGAGAACCTTATTTTTGACCTCTCTGACTTCTTCAGCATCTAAATGTCCATAAATACCATTGACTATCTCATTCACATTGAAAATTCGTCCGGCATTTTGTTCTAGAAATAAGGTCAGAGCATCAATTAAAAATTGACCATCAAATTGTGCCAACATCGGGACTACTTTCATCTGGGGTCTGGTGAAATGTTTGTTGGTTTTGGTGGATTTAATACTTCTAGATATTCCCTTACCTTGAATGGGTCCTAGTGAATTTACATCTAGGGTATAGCAACCAGGTTCATTGGGAATTGCTGACCAATAACCACTTTCTCTCCCTTGAGTTAGAGATGATTGGACTCTACCTTTAACGACTTTAAAGATAGTAGACTCTAAATTACCGTAGAGCGATCGCACAATAAAATCTATGTGACAGACAGTTCCCACATATTCTCGCAATAGCTTTTTAAGTGCTTCCATGCGAGTCATATTTTCATACTGAGCCAGCATGGGAACGTCTTCCCCTTTACCAACATAGTGACGACGTTGAAAGGAAAAATTGCCTGAGTTGCTAACTTCAGAAAGGGAATGATCAACCTTGAAAGAGTCTGATTTAGGAACTTCTGACTCTAGAGAATCCAAATATTCTACACGAGAACTCTGATTAGAAGACAACAACAACAGTGAATCTTCTTCAGCAGCCTCAACTTGTTCGTTGTCATGAGGATAAGACCAAGTAGACAACAAAGATTCTACATTATCTAATTGCGATCGCGCCTCTATAAATAGACGTTGGTACTCTTGTGCGAGACTCCCATAGTAATCTCGTAATTCCAACAATGGCGTAATAAACACATCGGGTGGTGCTTGTAATTGTCCTGGAGAATTCATAGTAATTCACTCAACCTAAATCTATATTGCTGGTGTAAGTCATGGCTCTAGGTTTGCTCGGTGTCGATACCTGGAGTGATTTTTTAGGAGGTTGGGGAGGACGACAACATTCACAATATAAAGGGCGAGTTCCGAAAGTCTCTCGTTTTGTAGCCTGATTACATTCTTTACAGACAAAGTTGAAAACTCGCGTATGAATCTGCCTTTTGTGCGCTCGGACAGTATATTCTCTAACATCAATTACTTTGGTTGCCATAATTAATAATTGCCAGTCTTAATCCTCTTTATATAGCTATTCAAGCAAATGAAACTGTATCAGTGTGTGTTTTCATAGAAGTTTTCTAAAAAATTAAAAAATCCTATCTAACTCAGAGACACAAAGTGCTATTTCCGATATCTTAACAGTGACTGGGATATATTGCTCATCCCTTACATAAAAGGATGAAAAGGAATATAGGTTAAACTTGTTGCCCTCAAGACTTGTGAATATAAGAATGCTTTTTTAGCATCTATCTTGAGAATTAAATATATAATTGAAAACATATTTTTAGGCATATTTTTAAACATGAACCATTGATAATAAATTATGATCTCGCCTACTAGTAGTCTGTCAATTCAAAAATGACGGGTAAAGGCAAGCAGGGGGAGAAGAGGGGCAGGGGGAGTAGGGGAGGGAAAAACAGAAGTTTTTTCCTATCATTACCCGTCAAAATAAATTTGACGAACTACTAGTAACAAAAAAATGAAGGATGAAGTAATTATAAAATCCCTCACCCTTCCTGATCTAGCCTAATCAAAGACAACTAACTAAAGACGAACCTTCACAGCTTTGTGTTTTTCCGATTCGGCTTTAGGAATAGTTAGATAGAGAATTCCATCCTTATATTCTGCCGCTACCTTCTCATTATCCACAACAGCAGGCAAGGCAATTACCCGTTGGAACTTGCCATAACGGAATTCCGAGCGAGTCAAACCTTCTGCTTCCGTTGTTGTTTCCGACTTCCGCTCACCGCTAATAGAAACCGATTCAGGAGTGACTTCGACATCAAGATCCTTTGCGTCCAAACCTGGTATTTCTACTTTCAACTTCAAATCACTATCAGTTTCTGCAATCTCAGCCGGAGGAATGAAAGTTAACCCCACCCTTTCAACTGCATCAGGTGGTAATAATTGTTCAAACAAGCGATCCATTTGCTGCCGGATAATACCCATTTCAGGGAATGGTTCCCAGCGTTCTATTTCCCGTAACGGATTCCAACGTACAAGTGTCATAACTATCTCCTCAAAAATTCACTATTGGACTTTCTGATTTGGTGAGACTAAATCTTCAGCTTGTGACTTGGTAAACAATAATACTACTGGCAAAATCTCTAACTTTTAACTTCTTGAAGCCTAATCTTTAGCCTCCCAATTAGATGATAGCACTAGAAAATCAATTAATTACAGTTCGGTTTTATAGATATAATCTTCGTAATAACCGTACTATTGAGCTAATAACTTCAGGTTCGTATGTTAGAATATAAAAGTGGATATTGGTACTATTTTTTAGCCAAAAATATCTCAAATATAACACTGTAAAGATTGAATTACACTATTAACTAAAGTGCTTTTAGCCGTATTGATAAAAAAGTGATCACCACCGATCATTTTCAATGAAAAAGGGGCAATAGTTTGTTTTTCCCAGGCAGAAAGAGCAGTATAGCTAACTGTTGGATCTTCTGACCCACCAAAAGCACTAATAGGACAATTTAGAGGTGGTTGAGAAGTATAAACATAGGATTCCAAAACTGTAAAATCAGCCCGAATAATCGGCAAAAAAATCTGCATCAATTCGGCATTTTCTAGCACCATTTTGGCAGTCCCATTAAACTGGGATATTGCCGCTAAAAAATCGGCATCTGGTAATTTAGAAATGGGTGGGTTTTCCCTAGGGAATTGTGGGGCGCAACGGGCAGCAATAAAAAGATGCAAAGGATAAAGACTATATTCAGAACGCAGTAGCCTAATTAACTCAAAACTGATTAATGCACCCATACTGTAACCGAAAAAAGCAAAAGGTTTATCTAGACAGGGGATGATATTAGTGGCTATTTCTCGGACTAAAGGGAGGATTTTTGTGTATGGAGGTGATTTGATTTGTCTGCCTCTACCGGGAATTTCGATAGGACATAATTCAATAGTTGCGGGTAAATCATCAGCCCAAGTCCGAAAAACTGAGGCACTAGCACCAGCATAAGCAAAGCAAAATAGGCGTAATTTAGCTTGGGGGTTGGGTTTAGGGCAAGTTATCCAAGATGTGAAAGTGGTTTTAGTTGTCATGATGGAGGTTTATATGGGGTTAATTGCTAATTTGATTGCTGGATCTAGTTTTACAGCACTTTCCGGTGTTATGAGGTACATATCCAGCGGGCAAGACTTGTACTGAGCTTGCGATGCCCTGAGCCTGTCGAAGGGTCGAAGTATGCCCGCACTACAAGAGTTTCATAATTCAAGTTTGTACCTCATGAGAGCGAAATCTGCTGTAAATTAGGAAAAAAGTCATGAAACTATTGTGACTTTTTTCCTAGTCAGGTTAGGAAACTTGGCTCATGCAGAAAATCAGATCGACTTATAAAATAGGCTAATGTAATTAAGGCAGAAATTCTCTGCACTATTTTTTGTGAATCTTTTTTATCAATTAAAGTATGTTAAAAGAATGCAGAATTTAGAATTACGTTTTGCAACGGGGATTTTACCCCGACGCAAAACCCGCTGCTTGTAGAAGCAGGGGACTTTAACACCCAAAGGTAGGCTTACTCTTGCTCAAAAAACGTTGGGTGGTAGAGCGCGCTTTCGGTTGGGTTATGGGGTGTCGCCGATTGGTCAGAGACTATGAACTTCTGCCGGAAACATCAGAGACGTTTATTTACCTTGCCATCATTCGGATCATGGTACGGCGACTGGCATAAATTTTGACTTTGTATTTAACGCCTGTGTTTTATACTTATATGGAAGAATTGAGAAAAAATCTGAGTAAATCAAAGAGAAAAAATCAGATTCAAAACTTAGAGATTTCCAAATAATCAATGATCTAAAAATGATTAATTAAACAACTTAAAGATAAATAACAAAATCCTGAATTTCTTCAAAAAGTCGGGAATCTGAGTTTTTATATTTTTACAAATCAGATATAGCAGATTTCGCTCTAATGAGGTACAAACTCTTGTAGTGCGGGCATACTTCGACCCTTCGACAGGCTCAGGGCATCGCAAGCTCAGTACAAGTCTTGCCCGCTGGATATATACCTCATAACACCGGAAAGTGCTGTAATATTGTTATATTAATATTATTCAAATGATCAATTATATATGCAAACAATTGATAAAAAGTCAACTAAAAAAGCATGGGTTCGGGCAATATCTCAACCTGCAACGGAATTTTCTGCCACTCAATTACCGATTCTTGCAGGTAAAATCCCCGATGGTTTGCGGGGTACACTGTACCGGAATGGACCAGCAAGACTAGAACGGAATGGTGTTGGGGTGGGACATTGGTTTGATGGAGATGGGGCAATTCTGGCTGTTAATTTTACCAATGTCGAAGCAGTTGGGGTTTATCGTTATGTGCAAACCACTGGTTATCAAAAAGAAACTGCTGCGGGTAAATTGCTTTATGGTAATTATGGCATGACTGCACCAGGAATTATCTGGAATCAATGGATAAAACCTGTGAAAAATGCGGCGAATACTTCAGTTTTGGCATTACCTAATAAACTTTTGGCATTGTGGGAAGGTGGTAAACCTTATGCTTTAGATTTGCAAACTTTGGAAACTTGTGGTGAAGATGATTTAGGCAGTTTAACTAAGGGATTAAGTTATTCTGCCCATTATAAGCGGGATGCAAATACAGGGGAAATTTTTAATTTTGGTGTAACTCCTGGATTAAATGCCACAATTAATGTTTATAAAAGTGACTCGACTGGCAAAATTATCCAAACAGCAATACATGAATTAGAAGGAGTACCACTAATACATGATTTTGTGTTAGCGGGACAGTATCTTGTCTTTTTTATTTCCCCAGTGCGGTTAAATCTTTGGCCTGTTTTGTTAGGGATAAGGAGTTATAGTGATTCCCTAGAATGGCATCCTGAATTGGGAACTAAAATTATAGTGCTAGATAGAGAAAATTTATCTTTAGTCAGTCGAGGAGAAACTGAATCTTGGTTTCAGTGGCATTTTGCTAATGGTTATGTAGATAATAGTGGTGCGGTAATTGTGGATATTGCCCGTTATGAAGATTTTCAAACTAATGAATATCTTCGAGAAGTAGTTACCGGGGAAACTCACACAATTGCTAATAGTACATTTTCACAAGTTCAACTTAATCCTTTAACTGGCAAGGTAATTAAAATTGAACAACTTTCAAATCAACATTGTGAGTTTCCTAGTGTTCCTCCACAAAATACAGGTCAATTTTCTCGCTATACTTATATGTCAGGATTTCAACCAGGAACAGATGCTAGTAAGGAACTTTTAAATAGTATTGCTTGTTTTGATCACAAAACTGGAACTTTAACACAAGCAAACATAGGAGAAAATCGCTATCCTTCCGAACCTATTTATGTGCAAAATCCGCAAAACTCTGAACAAGGTTGGGTGTTAACTGTGGTTTATAATGGTCATACTCATAGTAGTGAAGTTTGGGTATTTGCGAGTGATAGATTAAATGCAGAACCTATTTGTAAACTGGGATTACCCAGTGTTATCCCCCACAGTTTTCACGGTACATGGAAACCTGCTTAGAAAAATCCAATCATAGGAATTACGAACCGCAGAGGACACAGAGGACACAGAGGTTAGAGAGGAATGGGAGTTGAAAATAATTTCTGTGTAAGTCCTAAATCAATGTAGGGGTGGGGTTTTCCCACCTTTTAGCTTGAGGACTTGATTTGTAATTGTAAAGTTTTGTAACGACATAGATAACATTACTCTGCATTCACAGAAGAACTCATAGAACGAAAAATCAATTCCCCAAATCTATGAATCTTCAACTTTTTATCTCACGCAGAGGCGCAAAGGACGCAGAGAAAAGGAAAATATGAAGAAACTATTAATGAGAAGAATCTCTTTTTCATTACTTGCTATGTTGGTGACTGTTTTGATTACATTTACTCATGCTGTCGCCCAGCAAGTACCATTTTATTGGGATTATATCAATGTTAATATTGATGTGCAAGCTAACGGAGATATGTTAGTTACGGAAACACAAAAGTATGTTTTTACATCAGATTGGACAAATCAAAGATATCGCTATATTCCTTTAGATAAAGTTGATGAAATTAAGGATGTAACGATTCAAGAAAATAATAAACTTCTTCCTAGCGAAACGGGAATTGAAAATAATCAATTTTGGATTCGTTGGCAACATCAATTAACAGCACCAGCATCACATATTTTTGTAATTAAATATCGTGTTGTTGGTGGACTGCATATTAATGGTGATAATACTCAAGTTTACTGGAAAGCCATTTTTGCTGACCGTAAAGCCCCAATTCAAGCAGCAAAAGTTTGGGTAATATTACCACAAGCTTTATCAGGTAAAGTCTTAGAGTTTAAAAACTTTGGTACTCCGGCTACAGCCCGTCAAGTCAGTTCTAGAATATTCGATTTTGTAGCAACTCAGCCTATTTTACCTCAACAAAAGCTAGAAATTCAAATTGTATTTCCTAGTAAGATTCTCAATCTTTCTCAACCTAATTGGCAGCAAAGTAACTTTGGAACCATCATAGGAATTGGGATTATATTTATAGTCTTTTTTGCACTATTTGCAGTAATCAGTAAACCAAAATGTCCTAAATGCAAGAGTTTAAATTTCAAACAGAGTTACCAAGTATTAGTTCCTGCAACTACTAGCCGTTCAGGAAAGCGAAGAGTTATCGACCACTGCAAAAACTGCTCTTACCATAATGAGTATGAAGAGGTGATTCCAGTAATTAATGAAAGTAGCGATTCTGGTAATGATTGGAGCGGTGGTGGTGGTGGCCGTAATGATTGGAACGGTGGTGGTGGCGGTGACCGTGGTGGCCGTAATGATTGGAACGGTGGTGGTGGCGGTGACCGTGGTGGCCGTAATGATTGGAACGGTGGTGGTGGCGGTGACCGTGGTGGCCGTAATGATTGGAACGGTGGTGGTGGCGGTGACGGTGGTGGCCGTAATGATTGGAGCGGTGGTGGTGGCGGTGACGGTGGTGGCGGTGACGGTGGTGGCGGTGGCGGTGACGGTGGTGGCGGTGACGGTGGTGGCGGTTAATAGCCAGCCAGAATTTACACCTCATTTAATGTAGCTGTTATTAGTAGCAGTTCTCTTGTCTTGCACTATGGCAAAGGTGTTGATAAATCTGAAAAATTCTTAGTTGAAGAAGGAAAACAAAATGAAATTATCAAAATTAACAAGTTTGGTTTTTGTACTAGGAGCAATATTATATAGCTCTAAAGTTGATGCTCAAAATGTGCCGAATATTTTAGAGTCAGGAAGAGAATCAAGATTACTGTTAGTACAAGTTAATTCTCAAGATCCAAAGTTTTATATCAAGCGTGGTGAAGCCCGATTTGAATCAGGAGATATAAAAGGAGCGATTGAAGATTTCAACCAAGCCTTACGTCTTAATCCTAATATTGCATTAGCCTACTTGAATAGAGGTCTTAACCGTCGTGAACTAGGAGATGAAAATGGGGCTACTGCCGATTTGCAAAGAGCATCTGAACTATTTCAACAACAAGTAGAAATAGCTGAATCTCAATATGTTATCAAGTTATTTCCGAAAATAAACAATAAGTAAATCTTCAGACGCTTGCTTTAATTAAGAAGATGAACATTGATAAGAGATAGAAAAAATCGGTGTTGCTAAATTGAGGTATGAAATTCCCAAATTGAACCTTTAAAACTCAAACCTCAGTGCGTCTTTGCGCCTTTGCGTGAGACTAAAATTCATACCCTTAATCAGCAACGCCAAAAAATCTTTTTGCATCTTTATAGCAATTTCAAGAAAATGGTATTATGTATCAAAATCAAACTAACCTAATCAAATGGATGAATTAGAAGTAAAAATCCTCCAACTTATTCAAGAAACTTGTCAACATCCTAGTGGTAGTCTAGCCCGTCAAAAAGGATTAAATCAGATTATTTTACTAATTCAAAAAACAGGTAAATTATTGCGCGGTACAGGTATACCTGATGCCGAAGAAGCTTTACAGGAAACTTGGTGGTTTTTTTGCCGTAATCTTTGTGAAGCTACTAGCGCAAAAGAACCTTATAATCCTGATAAAAGTAGCGTGATTACTTGGATTAACAATTACTTCAGTTATCGGTTACAAGATAAACGGATTAGTTATTATGAACAAAAAAGTAAATTCGATTTTTTCTTAGAAGAAAATGATCAAATAGATCCTGCAAGTTTAATTCCTGCACCTACAGAACCAAGACCAATATTAAATGAAATTCAAGAATGGTTAAAAACAAATTCTCCAGAACTAAAACGTATTCATATCCGAAATCGTCCAGATGTTAATAGTTACATTTTAATTACTCGTCGTTTACCACCAGAAAAATCTTGGCTAGATTTATCTGTAGAGTTTGGTATACCTGTAGCAACTCTTAGCAATTTCTATCAACGTCAATGTTTTCCCCGTCTGCTCAATTTTGGTAAATCCCAAGCTTATTTTGATAGCGAAGGTTACTTTGATATATAAATTATGAATTATCCTACTGAACAACAAAGCATTTCTATTCCTATTTCGGCAAAGTTCCGAGATACAGCTTTACAATTTGCCCAAGAACAACCAAATCCAGAAAAAGCAAAACTCGTATATCTGAATACTTTAGCTGTACAAGTTGTGAATAACTACTTGCAAATGTTAGATATTTCTACTACATTAGAAGCTAGTCATAGTTGGGATTATTGGGGAAGAATAGCTGGAAATGTAGCAGATTTATTATTAACTGGAATTGGACATTTAGAATGTAGATATATCAGAACAGGAGATCAGATTTGTTATATTCCTCCTGAAGTTTGGCATCATCGTTTTGGTTATGTGGTAGTAGAAATTAATCAAACCTGCCAAGAAGCCAAAATCAGAGGATTTTTACCCCAAGTTACCACAACAGAAATTAAACTAGAACAGTTACAACCATTAGAACTTTTCCTAGAACATTATCATCAATCTTCGGGTATACAATTAAGACAATGGTTAGAGGGAATATATACATCTCAATGGCAAAGTATTGAGGAATTAGCTTTACAAAAAACTTCGCAATTAGCCTTTCGTTCTGCAAAAGTGCGGGGATTTGAAATAGATACATCCAAAAAAGTTTGGCAAGTTATTGAACAATTATATCCCCAGCGCAGTTGGAGGAAAATCTTACCATCAACATTATTAGAAAATTCAGATGTAGAAGTAATGGATATTCTTGTTCATCTTTTACAAACTACAAATGATGAAGAAATTCGTTGGACTCTAGCAGAGATTTTATGGACAATTACACCAAATCATCCTGTTGTTACTGCTAGACGAATTATGGATTTAGGAATGCAGTTATCAGGGAAACCTGTAGCTTTAATGGTGGCTATATTACCCAAACTAGATAAAACTTTTGCTGTGCTTTTGCGAGTATACCCAATGGGAAATAAAATTTATTTACCAGCAGATTTACTATTATCAGGATTATATGAAAATGGCCAGCCATTTTTAGAAGTTAAAGCCAGAGAACAAGGAGATAATTACATTCAATTAAAATTTTGTGCTGAAATGGGTGAAAAATTCCAAATCCGGGTTACTCTAAATAATGCAACCATTACGGAAAAGTTTGTCATTTAACCAGACAAATAAATTAGTTGTAGGTTGGGTTAAGGCTTTGCGAAACCCAAGCAATTCGCAAAGATGTTGGGTTATGCCTACGGCACGCTACGCGAACACGTTGTTCAACCCAACCTACATAGACTATTATAAAAAGTTTGTCATTTAACTAGACAAATCAATTAGGGTAAAAACAGTGGGTAAGCTGATTATATTCGAGATTGGAGAAGGTAGTTTTGAAAAAGGATTTCCTGTAAAAATCAGAATTGGGGAAGACGGTAAACCCCATTTCGCAGAAATTTCTGGCAGGTTCCCACCAGATTTAGAAATTCCTCAAACTTATTATGAATGGCAATCAGCTTATTATCAATTGCCTGGTAATTGGTTAATCACTGTACCTCAAACTCAAATTACCAATGTATCTACTACAGAGATTTGTGATACTGCTGCTAAAAAATTCCAGTCTAGTTTTAATAATTGGTTAAATCAACCATCTGTGAGAAAATTAGAACGGCAATTTTTACAAAAAATCGGTGATTGGCATAATGTCAGATTTATTGTACAAACACAAGATTCACTTTTAAGAAGACTTCCTTGGCATTTGTGGGAAATATTTCATACCAGTCATATTCAACCTGAAGTTGTCATTAGTTCTGAGTATGAACCATCCAAAATTAAATTAAAAAGTCCGGTAAAAATTCTGGCTATTTTAGGTAATAGTCAAGGGATTGATATTCAACCAGATTTACAAGCATTGACCGCAAAATTACCAGGGGCAATTATTGAACCTTTGCTGCAACCTTCGCGTCAAGAACTTGTTAATAAATTATGGTATCAACCTTGGGATATTTTATTTTTTGCCGGACATAGTTGCAGTCAAGAAGGTGATAGTTGGGGAGAAATTCAAATTAATGACAATGAAACTTTATCACTTTTACAGTTGCGTCATACTCTGGGATATGCTGTCAAAAAAGGATTGAAATTAGCAATTTTTAATTCTTGTGATGGTTTAGGATTAGCGCGTAATTTAGCTGATTTACGCATACCTTATACAATTGTGATGCGAGAACCTGTTCCTGATATTGTTGCTCAACATTTTCTAGAATATTTTCTCACAGTTTTTGCGTCTGGTGAATCTTTATATATTTCTGTACAACAAGCGCGTGTGCGTTTACAGGAAGAATTAGAAAATCAATATCCTTGTGCTTCTTGGATACCTGTAATTTTTCAAAATCCAGCCGCAGCATTACTCAAATATCCCCAACCTCGCAATTTACAAAAAATAGTTTTACAGTCAGCAATAGCTACGATGTTATTAGTAATTATCGGTGCTATTTCATGGCTGAGTTTCCAGGAAATCAAATTGCGAAATCGGTTTAGTTATGGGGAGAAAATATTATTTAATTCTCCAACTAATTTGGATAAACAAGCAGCTATAACAGCATTTTGGTGGAAAAATTATAATCTGGCAATTAAAAAATTTACCACCTATTTACAAGATTATCCTAATGATCCAGAAGCTAGAATATATTTAGAAAATGCGAAGGTTGGAAATAAAGAAGTAATCAAAATTGGTGTAGCTGTACCGATAGGTAGTAATCCTCCCGTAGCGCAAGAAATCCTGCGAGGAGTCGCACAAGCTCAACAAGAGATAAATCATGATGGTGGAGTGAATAGTAAATTTCTACAAATTCAAATTACTAATGACAATAATAACCCAGAAATAGCTCAACAAATAGCGGCAAGATTTGTCAAAAATAAAGATATTTTAGCTGTAATTGGTCATAATAGCAGTGATGCTACCGTACCAGCTTCTAATATATATCAATCTGGCAAATTGGTGATGATTTCCCCAACCAGTAGTTCTACAAAATTAACTGACCGTGAAGATCAAACCAATGGTAATTATATTTATAGAACTGTAATTAGTTCTCATGTAATTGCGGAAACTCTGGCGGAATATGCCAAAAATAATGATAAAAGTAAGATTCTTATTTGCAGTGATTCTCAAGCAACGGATCAATCTTTCATTCAGGCTTTTATTAATACTATTAATAACAGAAATTTAGAATTAATTAGTGATATTCATTGTGATTTTTCTGCTAATAACTTTCAAAGTGATAAAATTATTCAAAATGCTATTAATCAAAATGTCAATACTATTCTGCTGAATCCTCATATTGATAGAATTAATCAAGCTCTGGAAATTGCTAAAAGTAATCAAGGTAAGTTATTATTATTAGGAAATCCTAGTTTACAAACACAAACAACTCTGGCTGCTGGTAATGCAGTTAATGGTATGATTATGGCAGTTCCTTGGCAAATTAATGATTTAGAAAATAAAGAATTTGTCAAAAGTGCTAATCAGATTTGGGGTGAACAAATTTTAATTACTTGGCGGACAGCTACGGCTTTTGATGCTACTAAAACAGTAGCTATTGCTATGGAAAAAAATGGTAATACTAGAATAGGTATTCAACAAGCTTTAAGTCATAATTTTGCTTTTTCAGGTGTGACAGGGAGAATCAAATTTTTATCATGGGGCGATCGTGATCGCATCAGTAAGGCTATGTTAGTTCAAGTACAAGTAGACTCCCAAGCATCTACAGGCTATAGTTTTATCCGAAAGGAGTAGACAATAATTTGGTATAATTATCTAAAAAACTAATTACCATCTTGGGGAAGTGCAAATAAAAGTAAATTGTAATTATTTGACTAATGACTAATCAACACCGCATTGGCATTATTTTAGGAACTCGTCCCGAAGCTATTAAACTAGCACCAGTAATTCAAGTTTTTCAAAATTCTCCAGATTTTGAATTGCAGGTAATTCTCACAGGACAACATCGAGAAATGGTTGAACAAGTGATGCAATTGTTCAAACTCAAAGCCGATTGGAATTTAGAGATTATGCAGCGTCAACAATCTCTTAATGATATTACCTGTAGAAGTTTACAAGGTTTAGAAGCATTATTTCAAGCCCAAAAGTTAGATTTTGTAATTGTGCAAGGAGATACAACAACAGCTTTTGCAGCCACCTTGGCAGCTTTTTATCAAAAAATCCCTGTAGGTCATGTGGAAGCAGGTTTAAGGACTGATGATTTATTTAATCCTTTTCCCGAAGAAGCTAATAGAAGGTTGATTTCCCAGCTTACACAATTGCATTTTGCGCCGACTACTTTGGCGGTGGAAAACTTACAAAATTCTGGGGTGTTAGGAGAAATTCACTTAACAGGAAATACGGTAATTGATGCCTTATTAAATGTGGCTGCCAAAAAACCAGTTTGCAATATACCAGGTTTAGACTGGAGCAAATATAGGACAATATTGGCAACAGTTCATAGACGGGAAAATTGGGGATCACCGCTGCAAGACATCGCTGAAAGTTTTTTACAAATTTTAGAGCAATTTCCTGATACAGCCTTATTACTGCCATTACATAAAAATCCCACAGTTAGAGAACCATTGCAACAGTTATTAGGGAATCATTCCCGCATTTTCTTAACAGAACCCTTGGATTATGCCGAATTAGTGGGAGCTATTGAGCGATCGCATTTAATCTTAACCGATTCCGGTGGCTTGCAAGAAGAAGCCCCCAGTCTGGGTAAACCGGTGTTAGTTCTCAGAGATACCACCGAAAGACCAGAAGCAGTCACCGCTGGGACAGCCAAACTCCTAGGGACACAAACCGCAAATATCGTCACAGCCGCTAGTGAACTACTCAGCAATCCCGACGCTTACAGCAAAATGGCCACCGCCATTAATCCCTTTGGCGATGGCCATGCAGCAGAACGCATCCTGCAAATTGTCAAAAATTACTTAAGCTAAATGCCTAAAGCTCTCCGAGTTTGATAACCAACAACGCCATCTACACGCAGTCCGTTACGTCTTTGGAAGTGACGAACTGCATTAATGGTTCGTGAACCGTAAACGCCATCAACTCTAATCCCTAAAGCTCTTTGGATTTCTCTGACTCGTTCGCCTCTTGCGCCATATTCTACCGTTACCCTACCCCCAACACCGTAGCCAGAACGATATCTGCGGTGAGAACGTCCAGGAGTATTACCAATCCATCTTTCAGCAGCATAGTATCCTCGGTAACGTCCCGAAGAAATTCTCGCAAACCCATTTCTAACACTACCAGTTTCACCAACGTATGTACCATTGCGGACACAGGCTACAGATGAATTTGCAGTGCTAGGTCCAGTGCGAATATAAAGACAGCTTCCATTCGTGCTGGCATATTCAGCCGAAGCAAACTGCATTTGAGTCACTGTAGCTAGTAATATAGTTACACCGGCCAAAGTTAACCATGCAGAAGATTTAAAAATTTTCCGCCAATTAAATGACGATTTCGGAAGACTTAATGCAAAATTTTCATTTGTCCTTTCATCCTCTATATACATATAGGAATAAGCCAAATATTCCATAATCATCTGCTCCTTGATGTGAAATTTTGTGATACTTTTGTCTAGTTTTAATCTTCATTGATTTTATACTTCTTTATGACAATATGTTGGCTAATATATTCCGCCATTTGAACTGTCACATCAGGTATTTGTAATGAAATCATCAATTACATAAAGAGGTTAGTATTTTTATTTCCCTAAACCATGAGAAGTGAGAAAACTATCCGCACGAATTGGACTCCCATTGCGCCAAATTTCTATTTTTTCTGGACTAATTAAGTAGGAAAAAGTCCCATTATCTGCCTGATATTTGTGATTGTCAAGCTTCCAAGCCCGAATTTTTAAAACTTGACTTGGTTCTTGTTTCAATTTCCCCACATAAAATAACTGACCATGTTCTTCGCAAACTTTTATACTGACTGTTGTTGTCTCCCCTGTCATAACTGTAGTTCCATCACAATCAGTATTATTACTTACAGATAAAACTGGTTGTAGAATTGGGGTAATTGGTTTATTTACTGGTGTTTTTGCGATGGTGGCAGACGGTAATAAACTGAGAGGATTACTAGCTAAACGACCATCTGCATAAAATTCAAAATGCAAATGAGGGGCGGTGCTATTGCCTGTTGAACCCATTTCGGCAATAATTTGACCTTGTTTGACCTGTTGACCTTTACTTACTAATAAACGGCTATTATGTCCGTAAACTGTTACATTGCCATTAAAATGTTTAATTTCGATAAAATTGCCTAATCCCCAATCATCCCAACCAGCTTTCACGACTGTACCAGCAGCAGCAGCTAAAATTGGAGTCCCTTTTGCACCCGCAATATCAATTCCCTCATGCTGATATTTACGGAAACCTTGGGAAAGAATCCCTTGGGTCGGCCAAATTAAGTTAGCAGTAGGTGCGGGTGTGGGGTTAATTAGAGAAACTGTCTGAGTCAAAGCTGGGGAAACTTTACTTACAGCCACGGTACAGGATATTAAAGCCATCAAAGCATAATCACAAAAGCGGTAGATATTAACTTTTTTCATCAGTTTCTAGCCTAATAATTGCTATAGCAGCGAAAAAGAAGTCAAAGCTGACTGCTGTAAATGGAAAAATGCTATAGTTATTTGCTATTTCAGTCTCAAATGTGTCACATCGGGACAATTTGCTAGTTAAATTTACGACTCGTGCAAACTTACTATTCCCAAGATACTTAGATTTTTTCGATTTATGGACATTACTAAAATTTGATTCTGTTAGGTTAAGAGATACACAAGTAACGTAGTTAACCGAGGTCAAACAGCGTTAATTGCTGATAATT